>DAIDJA010000033.1:268-10688 GCA_027451605.1 Acidimicrobiales bacterium | reverse complement strand
TATTAGGGATGAATCAAAGTTAACTGGAGCATTTGATGAGAACTGCTATCAAACAATTAGATCAAATCCACAAAAATTTCAAATAATTAAAGTTGATATAACTGACGAAGATTCCGTAAAGAACTTTTATCGCGATATAGATACTGTAATTTCCACGGTAGGTCCGTTTTGCAAATTAGGTAAGACCGCGGTAAAAGTCGCTGCTGATACAGCCGTTAATTACATCGATTCTACCGGTGAACCCGAATTCATGAAGTGGGTTTATTCAAACTTTAACCCCAAAAAAAGCTACATTGTACCGGCATGCGGATTTGATTACTTGCCGGGAGACTTAGTCAGCAACTTGTGTCTCAATCAATTCCAAAACAATATCGAAGCGACCCTTGAAGTTACCTATGACATTTCACACTGGATACCTACCCGGGGTACCGCTGAAAGCGCATTAATTGCATTTGCCAACTTAGATGACCCCGGAGCGGTCGATGAAATCGAATTCTTGGACAAAACAATGTCCCGTTTGAAGATACCATGGGGAGAAGAGATTACCGTTAAGCTGCACCATCCTTCCGCCAACGTATCATGCTTTTTAAAGGTCAATAAAATTGTCGGTGAAGTTCTAAAATACTTAACTCCCATAACCAGATTAACGGTGCCACTACTGGAGAGATCCACAAAATTTCTGCCTGAAGGACCTTCGATTGAAAAACGCAAAAAGGCAACCTATGACATCTATGTCAAAGCAACATTAAATTCTAAATCGGCGTATGGAATTTTTAACGGGATTGACATATACGGGACGACTGCCATCATGCTAATACTTGCATCCCAACACGCCGCTGGCATTGGAGCCTTATCTCCATCACAGGCACTTGATCCGGATATCATGCTTAAAAAAATGACTGAATTTGATGTTAAATCAGACGAGCTACAGGGAGTAAGTTGTAGCTACAGCTTCGTTACTCCATAGATAAGAAATTATTTATTTGATCTTCGGATAAAATTTTAAGCAAGTCCACTTTTAATTTAATCAAACGGCCAAAATTTCTCAGACTTTATTCATCGTCAAACCTGTTAAATAAAAGTAATTTTGAGGCGATCCCGACACCGTCTGCCTAACGGTGGTAACGGTAGCGATAATTAAGTAAATGCCGATCCCAAAACCCAGTTCTGCCTGCATAGTCATCGAAGAGACATTGTTCCCGCTCCCCGAAATTGTAACAACCATTGCCTTGTAATACCCTGTAACTCGTTCTCCGTTAAATTGCTGAGGATAAGGTACATATTTTGAAAATGAAGCAAACCAATCGGGATGAGAATACTTAAATGAATCAATCATTCCAAACCAAATTTCTAGTGCACTTGCTTCAAAATTCATCGGCATATTCGTTTGTAGTAACGCAGGACTAATATTCCCCGCGGTCAGCATTTCTCCCATCGGCTGAGTATTATTCGTTAGGCTCAGCCCCAAATTGGCAAGCTGCGGAGGAATATTAACGTTGGGTGCATTGGGATAGGTCGGAATCACTAACTGTTTGGTGCTTGGAATAGTTTTTACAACTTTGGTATCAACCAAAAGCCTTGTATTTGTGTAAGCCAACGTGTTTACCGGCCAGCAAGTTTCCAAAATTGTCCCAGTATAGGGAAGATCATACACGGTAGTGTTCGTCGTAACTACATTAGAGCCGGTAACTTGAAGAATGGTTTCTGACTGACAGGGCATATAGTAATCAACCTCAGCTCCTGGCTTAAGCTGGTTTAAATCCCAAAACTGCGCAACATCGTGAGCACTAAGCTCCGAAGTGCCGGGCTGATTTGGCCAAGGTGTCGAAGTATTATGTCCGACGGCAACCGCTATTACGTTATCTGTTACTCCGTCAGTTACTGGGGCCGTCATTGAAAGTGACGGGATCACCAAAACCCCAACTACGGGCAAATTACTGTTTTGAATGGATACCGTAGTACACTTAACGGGCTTAGTTGTCGTGGTAGTGGTTGGAATAATTCGCTTTGTACTGGTTGGGCTATTACCGCTTGAGATCGACACGCCAATTGCTATTCCCAATATCAGAAGCAAAACTCCAATGACGCTAAAGTATAGTATTGCCTTTTTACCTGTTAATTTATCGTGAGAACTCGTCATTATAGTTTGTAACCAGACATCATCAAAACTTGGAAAGTATTTACTCTTGACGGATTGATAATTTAAATTTTATCAAATAACCGTCAAGAGTTATCTGCACTCAAAACCTAATCTATAAAGTACAGATAAAGTGCGTCTACCGCAAATTTATAGCCTAATTAATAACTCAACCGCAAAATCCAAATGGCCTCAATACCAGAACATTTTGACAACCACGGCTCTTATTTATTTCCATTTTGAAGATTTTAAAGCCAATCGAGACGATCCAAATTCCGTCTTCCTTGGCTAATCAAATTTAACAGATCAGCATCTCCAATCGGATATCCGCCCCAGGCATCCACTCCAACGTTTATCATATTATCCCACTGTCGCCATTTTTCATGAACATGACCGTGGAGCAACCATTTGCCCAAGTCCGGTGGCCTGAATTCCAAGTATCTTTCTTCTTCTCTGCTGTCGCCACGATAAGGAAAATGATCAGCTATAACTTCTATTCCACCCATTTTAATTTCAATCGGTCCATCAACCACACTTAATCCAACGTCTTCGTATCGATTTGTCCAATCCGTTTTAAAATTTCTGTTCTCAGACTTATTCCCCCGAAAACATCTGTCATGATTACCGGGGACTAAGACCTTTATTCCGTTCAATTTAGTAATAAGTTTTAAGGATGATACAATTTCTCCCATGGCTATGTCCCCAAGTATGTAAACTTCGTCATCCGAAGACACGACGCTGTTAAATCTGGCAATTATGTCAGCATCCATATCCTTAACCGAATTATACGGCCTTCCGGAGTATGCACAGATGTTGGTATGCCCAAAATGTTGATCTGATGTCCACCATCTCATGTTCAATTACCTAAAATTTGAAATTCATTATTTTTAACCATATTCAATTCATAATAAATCCTAATATTAAAACTCACACCATTTTCAATCCATAACGGGATTTTTTGAAGTTAACTTTCAATATAAAGTTAAATAAATTTGTTGGGTACTTTGGCAACAGATTTACTCTTTACTTCATTCATGGTATCTTAAGCAATTAAAATCAATAGATGTATTGTCATGAATGTCTAGCCTAAACAAATAACAGCCGGCACCGTTATCAAAGCTGCGTCATCATTAAACTAGGGCAATCATTAAAACAGTAACTGTAAATTTCTCGAATGGTTTTCAAAAGCATTTCAACATTATTCAGGAGGGCGACCAACTAAATTGAATACCCGAATTATTAAATCCGTACCTTTAAACTTTATTATTGTTGTTTTAGTATTAACCGCTTTATTGACTCCGCTTTACGTAAATTTCGCATCTTCGCAAAAGGCACTTGCGATTACGCCTACAAGCACCTGGAGCACCATCGAAAATATTTCATCTTCGATTGAAGCAATAAACGATCTTTACTGCATTAACAGTACATTCTGTATTGGAGTGGGCTATACTCCATCATCGAAAGGAGTAGTTTTTACTTCAATTGACAGCGGAAGCCACTGGACACTGCAAAATACGCCAAATTCAATTACGGATCTACAGCAAATCACATGCCTAAACCAGACTGATTGCGTTGCGGTAGGTCAAAGCGCACAGACCGGCACAGTTATATACTCTCAGAACTCAGGGGCGACATGGAATTCTGCTACTGTTCCTTCCGGCTTCAATTCGATAAAGGCAATTTCATGTTCCTCGTCATCATTTTGTTTGGCGATAGGATATAAAGGGATCTTTACATCCGTATTGGTTTCTTCTGATTCCGGACAAATTTGGACTAACGCCCCGGCTCTTTCATCAGACTACTCAATGCAATCTGTAGTATGTATCTCTACTTTTGATTGCTTAATGGTCGGAAATGATCTTTCAGACCACGGAACAATTTTAGTTACTTCAAATTCAGGTGCTTCTTGGAGTCTGGCTTCAATTCCAAATTCAGTAAGCAACATATACTCCGTTGATTGTCAAACCGTTTCAGTTTGCACGGCGGTCGGAGATTTCTTCAATCTCGCAACCGGTCTCAATGTCTCTGTCATTCTGAATACTGACAATTTCGGTTCTTCTTGGACTTTAGAATCTTCACCTTCATCAGTGAATTTATTGGATTCGATTTCATGTGTCGGAGTCGAAATTTGTTTGGCCGTAGGACTTTCAAATAATAATCCGGTTTCATTATCATCAATAAACGGCGGTACGTCCTGGGCTCAATCTACTTTGACGGGAAACATTGCGGAACTAAATTCGATATTCTGCGTAACTACTACATTCTGTATAACCGGAGGTTATGCAGGAACCCAGACGAATCCTGTCGCCTCTCTTAATTTAACCGAAAATCTTGGGGCTACATGGCTAAATTTGAAGCTGCCCGACGGCATTTCTTCAATGAATGACATTTCCTGTGACGGGATCGGTTTTTGCCTTGCGGTAGGAAACTCCTATAGCCCCATTGCTGAATACTCAAATAATTACGGAGCCACATGGAACGTAACTACTATGCCGTTCTACGGTGATTATCTGACTTCTGTCAACTGTCCGACAGAAAGCTTTTGTATAGCCGCAGGTTATAGTTATATAGCTGCCACATCGACATTCAGCGGGATAGTAGTTGTATCCACAAACGGCGGCGTTAGCTGGACATCTGCGATAGTTCCCCTTACGATCGGAATATTAAAGGATATATACTGTCAAAACATTAATTTTTGCGTGGCGGTAGGCGATACAAATAACGGATCAAACACTATAGATTCCGGAGCGGTGATAGTTTCAACAAATCAGGGACTTAACTGGACTCAGGAAAATGTACCTACCGGTACGACTTCATTGCATGCGATAACTTGTCCCAATAGCACTTCATGTCTGGCGGCCGGTCAGTATACAAATTCATATGACGGTCATCAATTTGCCGTAACACTTGCTTCGACGAACAGTGGTGTTACTTGGTCCATAAATCAATCAATCGGATCTGCGTCGGTATTAAATAAGGTTTCGTGCAGCTCGATAAGTTATTGCATTGCGGTTGGAGACCTTCTGAATCGAAGCAACAGTACTACCACCGGATCAATCTTATTCTCAAACAATTTCGGAATTTCGTGGACGGACAGCACACCAACTACGGGAAACGGATCAGAATACAATTCGGTAATGTGCATCTTGGCAAACTGTTTTGTAGGGGGCAAAAGTAGCAGCCAAACCGCAGCATTACTTCAGGGCAATGCTGCCGCCGGATGGCAGAGTGCCAATATCCCAACAGGGCTCACGGAACTTACATCACTGTCTTGTGCAACTTCGACATTTTGTTTTAGCCTGGCAACCAGTGATTCCGCGTTAATCTCAAATCAAATTTTGGAATATTCGACACCTGTCATTTCACAAATTTCACCGTCAGCCGGAAATGTTTCGGGACAAACCGTTCTAGATATAGCCGGATACGGTTTTAGCGGGATTATTTCAGTTCAATTTGGCAATATATCAGCAATAACGTTCAAAGTGGTCAACAGCGGAGAAATTAAGGCGGTTTCTCCCGCATCACTGTCACCGGGCACAATAAATATAACGGTGACAAATGCCAACGGCCCTTCAAATCCGGAGCCGTTTAATTATACTGAAGCTATCAGCTATATTCCAATATCCGCTACCAGAATTTGCGACACCCGTCCCTACGGTGCTAATTCTATACCTGCGAATCAGTGCAACGATGGTGTTTCTCATTCTGGCAGTTTAAGTTCCAACTCAATACTTAACATAACTGTTATCGGATCGTTCAGCAGTAACTTAGGTCTAATAACTGTTCCGGCTACGGCAACTTCAGTAGTATTGAATATTACCGCTACGGACACAACGGCATTGGGTGGTTATCTTAGCGTTTATCCGACTGGCTTTATTAAACCTAACAGTTCAACTTTAAATTTCGGACCAAATTACACAGTTGCCAATTTAACTCAAGTAGGCGTCGGCGCCAACGGGCAAGTTTCGATTTATAATTTTGTCGGCAATGCAGACGTTGTCGTGGACTTAGAGGGTTACTATCTGCCAACAAATTCTATGACGGGAAACGGGCAATTTATCCCTATCAATCCGGTCAGGGTCTGTGATTCACGCGGTGCAAACGGCGTCAATATTTTCCCCAACCAATGCGACAACAACTCAACTATATCTAACCCTATTACCGGAAATTCGTCGGCAATAGTGAACATCGGCGGAAACGGTCCCGGCGGAAACCTCGATGGGATTCCCGCTAATGCCACAGCTGTTTCCCTAAATCTAACTGCTACAGATACAACTTCAAACGGGGGATTTTTTACAGTTTATCCAACCGCGTCGGCATTACCAAATTCTTCAAATTTAAATTTTGGAGACAATGACACAGTTGCAAACACAGTTATTGTTCCGCTGTCAACGTCGGGGGATATATCATTATACAGTTATAACGGCAAATCCGATTACGTCATCGATGTAACCGGGTATTATACGAAAGGAGGAACCGCAGTTGGCGGATCTGATTTCTCACCGATATACCCAACAAGAATTTGTGATTCACGGCCGGTCAATCCGCCGTACACATTTCAAAACCACTGCAATATTTTGCCTACTTCGACTTTGTCCACACAATCTATTACTACGGTAAATGTGGCAGGTTCAGGTCCGGGAGGCTCACAGGATCTGATACCACCCGGTGCAAAGGCAGTGGTACTAAATATCACCGTAACCAATACTGCGGGTGACGGTGGATTTCTGACCGCATATCCATCCCCGCCAACTTCGGGATCAGTACCCAACACCTCAAATTTAAACTGGTCGACGGGTCAAACTTTGGCAAACTCCGTTATCGTAAAAATCGGGGTTAACGGATCCATAAATTTGTTCAATTTCACCGGATCAGCCGACATAATTATAGATGTAATAGGTTACTATCGCTAAAACCGATGACAAATACAGATCCATCAACTCAGTATCATCAAATTTTAAGATCTATAAAGCTTGACTGAAGTAACAAACTTTCACCAAAGAATCAAACTTATAAGTTTTAATCAAACTCCTATTTTTTGAAAGGCATATTAATTTAATAAATGCTACTGGCGAATATTAAATTGCAAAGTAACCACTTGAGCTGATAACGCACATTTGTCAAAAAATAGGTATGAGTGATCATAATCTTGCCATTTTCATTTCTGACTTCTTAAATAGTTATGCCATAAATTACATTTTGTTCTGACAAACTAAACACTGCGGGGATTAAGGTGAAACGAGTTGCCGATCGACATGTACTACTTCCAAGAGGCCCCATTGGTTGTCGTTGTAATAGAATTCGTTTAACTAATATGGTCCCTGGAAGTAATATTCGTCTAAGTTGTAGCGGCGTTTCAAAATTTTCTTGGAATCGAATGAATTAGAAATAAATATTAATGGATCGTTACAGCTAATTTCGGCCAGTCCTGAAGGGACAACCGCAGAGACCAAACTGTATGCCAAAAATTACGTCTCAAATTCTGCATATGACAATAAAAAGCCTTTCAATAAACGGATATCCCGGGCTTCAAACAGCGTTGTCAACAAAAGATAATATATGTGATATGTGATATGCTATATGTGTGAAGCGAACTACAATTATGTTGCCTGATGAAATAGACGATATCCTGCGGATCGAAGCAAGAAGAAGAGATATATCAATCGCAGAGTTGGTAAGAGAGGCTATTGTGAATCACATTGCTCAGTTCACCCAAACGCCGATAACCTTTTTCGATCTTGGTCCCGGTGGCTTCCCCGATATTTCAGAACACGTAGACGAATATGTCAGTAAGGCAGTTGCTGAACGCAACTCCGTTAGAACATTAAAAAAGTAATGCTGATTATCGACACGGGAGTGATATATGCCGCGGCAGCCACCGACGACAGAAATCATAATAAAAGCAAAAGTCTTCTGAGGGGCACCGAAGGACCTATCGTGGCATCAGAATTGGTTGTAACGGAGGCTTGCCACCTTCTCTGCGATCGTATCGGTCCTAAAGCTGAACTGGCGCTGATTCACTCCATTTCAAACGGTGAAATAGTAGTAGAGGCGATGGCCCAATCCGAATGGAGCAGAATCGAACAGCTCGTCAAGAGATATCTTGATTTACCTCTTGGCGTGGTTGATGCCTCGTTAATTGTACTTACAGAACGACATAATGCGCCTATACTTGCCACTTTCGACCATCGTCATTTTTCGGTAGTTCGGCCAAATCACGTGAAGTATTTGACTCTGGTTCCGTGAATACCAACCTTTCAGGTAATTCCGAGGGCGACAGAAACTATTGAAGGTGGATTGAATCAGTTTGCCGAACCAGTCGCCGACGAAGCCACGGTTATGTTATAGGAATAACGGTTTCTAGGATCCTAACTCGAATCATCTTATAGGCCCACAGACCGATTTGAAATTTCAACAACCTAGTGAGATCCGGCCAAATGAGACTTTCAAATATATTGTCTCGGCAGATTTCATAGGCTAAAGTTTTCGAATTAGGTTATTGGCAGATTAGATTTTGATTAATGAACGGTAAACCGCCACTACACTGCCTCATTAGTTTGCTAAAGTTATGCTATGGCAACTAGAATAACCAATAAACCAACTTCGGTCTCAACAACCCAAAAAAATACAACCAAAGATCTTGCGGGGTCATCGACGGTAAAAAAGACAGTATCGGTAGCCTCCGGTAGATCTGCGGTAAAAAAGATCACGGTTACAAAGACTCCCGCAAAAAAAACAGGTGCCACAGGGACTTCAAAATCTGTTAGCTCAAGACCTTTGGGAGTTTCTAAGGCTATCGCGACAAAAGCACCTGCCATAAAAAGGACTCGCGGAGCTATATCAAGACCGCCAATATCAAAGTCCAATCCTGCCACACCAACCAATCCTGCCACACTAACTTTTGATATAGGTGGTACCGGACTTAAGGCGTCATTAGTCTCCGTTGACGGAAAGATGCTGCATGACAGAGTCAGAATTCCGACTCCGTATCCATGCCTTCCCGAAGTTCTTCTTGAGAATCTTATAACACTCTCCCAACAACTGCCAAAAGCCGATAGAGTCGCCGTCGGCTTCCCCGGTGTTGTCAGAAACGGAGTGATACTTACGGCTCCAAACCTTTCACTTCCCAAAGGACCTGGGAAATCCAAAAAACCCTCAAACAAAATCGCCGCCTTATACAATGGCTTTAACTTAAAGGCTCGTCTTGAAGAACGCCTAAAACTGCAGGTACACGTAGTAAATGACGCCGACTTAGCCGGAGCCGGTGCGATAAAAGGACGAGGACTTGAAGTGGTAGTTACTCTCGGAACGGGCTTTGGAACGGGTATGTTTTATGACGGCAAATTACTTCCCCATCTGGAGATCGCCCATTTGGTTTTCAAAGACAATAAAACTTTTGATGAAGTTATAGGCGATGCCGCTCGAAAGTCAATGAAATTAAATAAGTGGTCCAAACTTGTATTGGAGGCACTGGATGTAGTTTATAGCCTTACCCACTTTGACCACTTGTATCTCGGCGGCGGTAATGCGACAAGGTTAACCGTAGATCTTCGAAAGAATGTAAGTACTATAACAAATATGGCGGCAATAAAAGGCGGACCGAAAATATTTGATGCTATTTAGAATCATTCTAAATAAACCCGACCATAAACAATCCTTTTGTAAATTGTGACAGCCGTCTTAATTATCGGTTCAGCTAAACTGTTTGATAATACTTAATGTCGAATATACATTTTAGGTAAATTCAATTTAAAAATAGTCTCAACAAATTATCGTGGAAACTAATCTGCTGGAAAACAAATCGTCAATTAAAGATATCTCAGTCGCCGACAGATGTGCTTGTAAGTTGCTGGCAATCAAAAGTCTAAAACGACAGACACGCAAAGAAGAAGAGCAAGCTCAGAGGATATTTTCAATTTCGATCGTCATCTCCGGATTAAGATGTCTCTTAAGTTACATAATCTTTCCGTTCATACTTCCTTTTATCGGTTTGGCGGGAAACTTAACTCCCTATATCGGGCTGGTAATTGGGATCGTTGCTTTAATTTTTGACGTAATCGGCATCAGGAGATTTTTTATCGCTCTGCATAGGTTAAGATGGCTTGTTTCCGTAATCTATGCGGGTGTCATGACCCTCGTGTGCATATTGATTGCAATTGATATGTCGACCATAATATCTAAGCTCTGACTTTGCTCGAATCAGAGAGCCATCTAACAACTGGTTGGGAACTATGAGTATTTATTCCCATTAAGATCTCGGTTTCGGTCTTTTAAAACACGCAG
>DAIDJA010000033.1:0-258 GCA_027451605.1 Acidimicrobiales bacterium | reverse complement strand
TTTATCGTTTGGGGCTAAACTATTTAAAATGACTGACAAGACCCCAAAAAACATTGACTTTTTTTTTGACCCCGTATGCCCGTGGGCTTGGATTACATCGCGTTGGATTGTAAATCTAACTGAACTTATAGACCTAAAAGTTAATTGGAAGTATATATCGTTGAAATTTCTTAACGAGCATAGGATCGACGAGGACTACACGGACGAGTATAAGCGTATTCACTTGCTCGGATTGGAACTACACAGGGTAATAGAAGG
>DAIDJA010000032.1 GCA_027451605.1 Acidimicrobiales bacterium | reverse complement strand
AATTCTGTGCAGCACCCTTATTGGTACGGCAGTTTTATCACTTTTCATATATAACCTCCGATATGTCTTTTACGGTAAAAGTATTTACGGGTATCCGCCGAGCTGCGCCTTTCACTGATCAACCCAACCTAATAACCTTCAAACATCTTACTATACATGCCGCCCATATGTCAAATCAAATTCATTTTACGTAAATTCATTCCAAACTGTAGACCAACGGGCCAATTAAGTTAACAGTAATCCCATTCTGAACTTCAAGTTAAGATTATGTTTTTATAAAAACAAAATTTTACAAAAACATAACGTCCTGCCGCAATTACATGAAGGTCCTAAAATGGTTTAGGTAAAACTTCCTTTGAAATACTCGATATCTGCTAATACAAAATAAGTTAGTTTTCTGAGCCTATTTTTACTTTGACGAACAAATTCAGAGGTTCGCCAGACAAACTAAACTTGTAGTATAAAATTAGTATCGTTTTAGCAATCAAATAAAATTTCGGCCCGCTTTGAGTTTTCATAGTCTTCTCAAATGGTGATTATAATTATGGCCCTAACTAATATAGGCTTAAATATGGCTCGCAGTCTTATTTAGCCTTACTTCTGTAGAATTTAATATTGATTTGAAATCTCGTTTCTCACAATCCAAGCGCAAACTATTTAGTTTTGCGAAACAGATTATTTTGTCCCAAAACCTGTTGCCAATCGTGTTCATGGCATCGATTACTTACATTCCACTACTCTTAACCAAGCCGGGTGTAATTTCAGTAGATACTAAACAATACCTCTATTTAAACCCAAGTGGCTACTTAAATCAAGTCGCGTCAATCTGGACATCTAAAGTAGATATGGGGACTGTAACGCATCAAAATATCGGCTATTTGCTCCCGATGGGTGAATGGTATTCCTTTTTTTCATTTTTACACGTACCTGTTTGGATCGCCCAGAGACTTTGGTCCGCATCAATATTTTTCAGCGCAGGTGCCGGTACATATTATTTTTCTAAAACCTTAAAACTATCAACGGCTGGCGCGACAGTTGCCGGTACAGTTTACATGCTCTCTCCATATATGCTACAGTACATCGAACATATCTCAGCCTTGCTACTACCGGTTGCGGCCCTTGGCTGGATGATGGGGTTTACCGTAAATGCGCTCCGTTCTAGAAAAAATATATATTCGCTATTGTTCGGTATTACAGTTGCTTTAAGCAGCACCATAAATGCCACTTCTTTTGGATATATCGCCGTCGGACCTGTACTAGTCCTCATATTTTTATTATTGTACAAAGAGACTACGATTAAAAGAGCTCTTCTGATTGCTTTTCAGTTTCTTTCAATCTCAATTCTAGTTTCCTTATATTGGATCGAGGCCTTAATCGTTGAAGGCAAATACGGACTTAACATCCTTAAGACCACTGAAAGCTTAACTGCAATAAGTTCAACATCATCTCCGTCTGAAATATTCAGGGGAATAGGATACTGGTACTTCTACAGTATCGACAGTTATGGATTTGTAATTCCTACCTCCGTAAAATATCAGACTCAGCACTGGCTTATCATCATCTCATTTTTAATTCCCGCCATAGCTTTTTGCGGGTTTGCGATAACTAAATGGCGTTACAAGAGCTTGAGTGTCGCACTAATGTTATTTGGATTTATAGTTAGTGTTGGCATTTATCCAATAACAAACAAGACATATTTCGGCTCAAAATTTTATAATCTATTACAAGGATCTGAATTGGGCCTAGCCCTGAGGTCATCCACCAGAGCGACGCCGGTTTATATTATAGGAAGCGCTATTATCATAGGTGCTTGTGTATCGGCGTTAAATTTTAGATATCGAAAAATTGAAAAGCTGCTAATGGCATGCATAGTGCTGCTTGCCATCTTTAATATTCCAGGCCTTTTTAACGGATCTACCGTTAACTTAAATATGGCACGAGAAAATATACCCTCGTATTGGTATCAGGCAAGTAACTATTTGTCGCAGAATAGAACCGACACTAGAATCATACAGGAACCGGGGCAGAACTTTGACTCTTACACTTTTGGCACTACCAACGATTCACTTTTAGCAGGACTTACAACTCGTCCGACAGTCGAACGACATCAAGTCGCTATGGGATCAACATACGGGGTAAATTTACTTGACAATTTCGATAATAGTTTTCAGCGTTCCGATTTAAATCCAAGCGGATTGTCGGCAATGCTTAGATTAATGAGTGCCGGTGACATGCTTATTACCAACGACGAAATGTATTCCCTTTATCAGATTCCCCCTCCGGCTGCCGTAAATTCTATGTTAACTCCTCTGCCTACCGGGCTCGGTAAGCCAATAGGATTTGGTAAACCGGTAGCAAATTATCCTCCGTATGGTCTTCCATATTACAACAATCAAACTCTGGCCATACCGGAGACTGCACCGACAAAGCTTCCTCCGCTGGTAGATATACCCGTTAAGAATGCGCGTCCGATAGTACGACTGGAATCACCGACGGCCCCGGTTATCATCGACGGTGACGGGTTGGGGGTAATGGAAGCGGCAAATGCCGGATTGCTAAATGGCAATCCGACAATTTATTACTCGGGAACCTACGCAAACAATCCAAAACAACTTAAAAGCCTTCTGACCAAAGATGCAACTTTAGTGGTAACGGACACAAACAGAAAACAACTTAAAGATTGGACCAGTTTTATTGACCAATCGAGTGAAATCGAAACCGCAGCACAAAAAAATACATCGGCGTCTCAGAATTTATTTTACTTCAATATATTTCCCAATACTTCAACTTCAATGCAATCCGTAGCGGTTGATCAGGGGGTTAAATCGATTACGGCTTCGGTCTCCAACAACGTATTTGAATTCAATCCCCAGTCTAAACCTTTTAATGCCTTCGACGGAAACTACAATACTTCCTGGACAACTTCACCATTTGAAAATCCTATAGGTGCATGGATCCAAGTAAAGCTACTTTCACCGGTCAACACAAATAAAATAACTCTGACCCAAGCACTGAATATATCTCAAAGCATTTGGATTTCAAAAGCATCTGTCACTTTAAAGTTAAATAATAAGGTCGTAAGAACCATGACTGTTGACCTCGGACAGGAGTCGCGACAACAGCCCGGTCAAACATTTAAATTCCCGTCAACACGATTTAATTCAATGAGAATTGAAATTCTCCAAACTTACAGCCCTTCCGGTTTTACCGTTTTACCTGTCGGCTTTTCTAAAATCAACATAAATAATATAATTTCCAAAGAAATTATCAGGCCGCCGACAGATCTGATATCCAACTTGGGAAATGCTACTTCAAATTATCGACTTGTCTACATATTTGGAAGGTCGATGGTAGGATCGCTTGCCCCAAGGTCATCTCCCGAAGTTAATATTTCACGATATCTGGATACCCCAACAAAGAGAACTTTTCAAATTGCCGGAGACGCTACGCTATCGACCCAAATTACCGATGAACAAATTTCATCGATTGTTTCAGGGGTCAATCCTTCAACTACACCGGTACCCTACTTCTCTTCATCCAGCCGACTAGGCGGCGATAATAATGCCTACGGGGTTAATTCGCAAGGTAGTTCACTTAATTCGGCCTGGCAAACTTCCACCGGATTAAATAACCAACTTGGGGCATGGTTACAGATAAACAATCCGACCTCAATTACCTTTAATCAAATTATTCTCAGTTTTTATGCCGACGGCCATCACAGTATTCCCTCATTTGTAACCGTAAGCACTGAAGAGGGTCAAAGAAAGATACCTATACCCGCCAATATTCCGATCGAAAGTAAATCAAATTTGGAAACAGTTTTACTTAGGTTCCCTCCACTTTCGGGAAGAAATATTCGATTAACGGTCCAAGCTATAAAACCGGTAGAAGGAAGTCTCGATTTCGGTCCGAATTTTGAAACCTTACCTATAGCAATACACAACTATCGCCTACAATATTCACCCGGAGTTAATCAAGTTTCATCTTCAATTTTGGTTCAAAATTCAAAACTTCAAAGCTCGCAAAATTTGTTATCCAATTTAAATATTCCTAATCTGCTTCCCAATTCATGTCAAAATGACTTAGCGTCAGTAGACGGCAGTCCAATCTGGCTTAAGTTGGTGGGCACTTCAACTGCCGCACTTAACGGAAAATATATACAGTTTGTAGGGTGTGGACCTGATGCAAAAGGACTTACATTAGGTGCCGGTACTCACATCCTTGAAACATCGCTGGGGGTAAATAGCGGGATCAAAATAGATCAAATTGAATTCAATTCTCCGGCTCCAACTTCACATACAACACTTTCAGCCCAAAATATTGGATTTATTCCAAAAGCACCCACTCCGAATTCGAAAGCCAAAATAAAAACTTTAGGTGAATCCGATACAAATCTAAAACTGCAAGTTACCACCACCGGAAAGCCGGTTTGGCTAGTTTTAGGGGAAAACTACGACAGTGGCTGGAGTGCAACAATTTCATCGCAAAATGGTCATTTAGCGAAAATGGCCGCTAAAAGTTCGCTAATTGATGCCTATGCCAATGGTTGGCTAATCAACCCACCGAAAGGGACTAATACTTATATAATTAATCTGTCTTTTACTCCTCAAACTGCGGTCAATCTTGCGATTTATCTTTCATTCGGTACGCTTTCATTGTCATTAATCGGAATAATATTTTTGGTCTATTATTATCGACGAAGAAAGAGAAGTTCCGTGGCATATCGAACCGTCGACTATGGATCAGAAGCCGGGGCGATACCCAAACTGTCAAACCCATTCTTTTATAGTCGGGGACGCTCAAGTCTAATTTTAAGTTTAATCACAAGCATCGCTTTTTATTATTTCTCGTCAGCATTATTGAATAAATTTGACGGAGTTGCACTCGCCACTTTGCTGTTTGTGCTAAGTCAAGTGAGATATCTAAAATTTATTGGTTCGATCGGAACTGCGGCATTGGTAGTTTATGCAGGATTAACAATAGCTTCATTGCAGAAAATTCATGATTATGCTCCGGGTGTTTTTTGGCCATCCACATTCAATAAGCAGTCTCACCTGATATACATTGCGGTAATCATGCTGTCAATGCAAAGTTTGATTGATTATCTCAGATCAAAAAGAATTAAAACCTAAGAACACCTTTTAGTGAACCGAAGCACGTCGGAAGGGCAACGTCTCATTAAAACCCATGACTGACTTCCAATAAAATACCTATCATATTCGTTATGCATGGCCTAAACCGTTTGAACCCTAATCAGCATCCTTGCGGGATCTTATTTGAGTTTGCCAGCGTCAGTAGGCTGCATACTGTATTTTTTGCCACTAGCCATTTATTTTTTGAGTAAACTGCATATCCTGTCGAAGGACTACTAAATATCGGACTTCCTGAAGGTGTCATCAAATTGTAAGAAACCACTGCGCATGGATATTGCTCATCAGCAATTATGCACGACTGCTTCGTGCCTAAAGTTACATTTATCACCTTTGCGCTGCCGGCTGCTTTTGACAAAGAAGATCCGAACGCGGACTTCATGGAAACTTCCAACTGCGAACCGTCTTGTGTAACTGCAACTTTAGGGCCAATTGAAGGATTCGACAAATCGAATAATGTAGTATATGCGTTTGTGATTTCAGCCTTTGATTGACCCGTATTCAAAAGTGTAGTGGAAGTAGAATTTTGACCTGAATTTGATCCCGGCGAACAGGCTGCTAAACCGAATAAACATAAGGCAATTATGATTACAGATCCATAGTGTGACTTATTAGACATTGATAGTTACCTCCTCATACTTTTAATCTTAAGCGCTTTAGCTTAATAGCGACCCAAAAACATTGATAATATTTGAGCTCACCCATTGGACTCAATAAACCAATCCGACACTGCATCCAGTAATATTACTTAAAAAGTTTAATATTGAATGTTAATAGTTCGAACCGACTTCAGATAAATTTGGTAGGCTGCAAAATATCGGCTATAAATTACTATTAAAATTTATATTGTTCATCTTTACAATGAATAAATAATCACCCTAATTTGATCATAAAACTTTCATCTTTTGGTATTCAAAACACTTCCAAATGGATCACAAACAAAAAAAATTATTATCTAATCCACAATTAATTAGGAAATTAGCATGGCTACTTTTCCTAATTATAGCGATTCTAGGCCTGGTGGCCTCAGGAGCGTTTGCCAGTACTCCTCGAACATCAGCTGTAAAGAAGATAGAATCGACATCAATAGGAACTTCATCTGAGTCGATAGCTACTACGACAATATTAGAAGTGTCACAGGTATCAAATTCGACTCCCCAGGCAAGCAGCTCATTTATCGGTCCGGTAAATAGGGTTCAAATCGGTTCCACTTTTATAGCATATCGCCAATTTGGAACAGGTCCGAATTTAATTTTACTCAACGATGCCGGCGAATCAATGGACTCGTGGGGCCTATCACTTCTAAGCGCTTTGGCAAACAGTTACAAAGTAACTACTATTGATTATCCGGGCGTAGGCTATAGTACGGACAACTTATCAAAGCCGATGACGGTCAATTGGATCGCTTCGAAATTAGCTACGCTGATTACAGAGACAAACATCCAAAGTCCAATTATCGCCGGAAGTGGATTTGGCGGTGAAGTTGCCATTGCAATCTCAGAAGCTCACCCAAAGTTAATAAAGAGCCTTATATTGGTAGGGACTTCACCCGGGTCAAGTTCCGCCTATCAAGATTCTGCTGCTCAAATTCAACAACAATACGGAACGGCCACTACTTACGAAGAACGATTTCAGGCAATGTTCCCAGCTTCAGCCCAGAACCAATTGAACAGTTTCTTGGATCCGACAAACTTGTTAGGCATGGAACCAATTTTAAACTCTACATTAAACCGTGAACTCCAAGCGCAACAGGCAGTTGATGCTTCAAATAATCTTCTAAACTCCTTGTCAGAGATCAAGTCAAAATGCCTGGTTCTAGTCGGCGACAAAGACACTATCATGCCTGAGCAAGATTCGAATTTGTTGATATCCGGGTTACTGACAGCAACCAAGGTTGTAATGCCGGGGTATGGTCATGCAATTATGCAACAGAACCCGACAGTCTTTATGCAACAGCTCAGTAATTTCTTGAATTCCTAAAACCATCAATCATAATATCGTAAGATCTTATTACTTATCTTGAGGTTTATTGGCTTCAATTATTCGCTGGAAAATTGCCTGTGAGTCCCTATCTATATGCTTTCTAGCTCTGATCAAAAGAAACGAACCAACGTAAACAGGGGGAAGAACAATTACAAATGCTATTCTCAGATTATCCCCAAAAAGCTGGGAAAAAAATCCGACCACCGTAGGAGCAATTGCTGATCCAAAAATTACGGAGGTAAGGTTAAATGCTCCAAATCCCGTTCCTCGTAATGTTCCAGGAGTAACATCTGATAGTCCCGCCCGTAGGGCTGGTACCGCCATAGTTCCGGCAAAAAACCCAATCGTTTGTAATATTATGGTTGGCAATAGCCTTAAGTCAGCAAAAGAACATAAAAAGAAACTTACCGAAATAATTGCGCAAACTCCGGGTATTACAACTCGAGTTTCGGATTTTATGGGAACGAGTCTGTCCGATAGTTTTCCACCAACATATAGGCCGGGCAAGCCGCCGATTATAACCATAATACCGAAAAAGATTCCTGCTTTAGATTGGGTTAGGTGAAATCCTCTCATATAAAAAACCGGCAACCAAAATCCTATAGCGCTCACAGTAAAAAGTATCGATGCAACCCCCACTAAAGTTAGCCTAAGAGTAGGGATTTGCAAAATGGTCTTAACATCTTCATAAAGGCCGGATAACATATTCTTTAGAAAATATCGGAGGCCATTTTCAAACAATTTAACTTTAGGGACATCGGAACCTCCCTGGATGTTAAGAGCCGAATAATCTGATGAACCTCTAAATGGCTCCGTCAGTATTAAGACCAAGAATGCAATGACCAATCCGGGAATCGAAATCATAAGGTAAGCAGCCCTCCATCCCAAGTGTTGACCGATTATCGAGCTCCCAGTCGTACCCATTGCGACTCCAACATATAGCAAAGCTTGCTGCATCGAAAATGCGCGTGCCCTTCCGTCCCTTTCGTAGAAATCGGCAAGAAGAGAGTTGCCCGACGGCTCAGTAATACCCTGCCCGAATCCTAAAAGACTTCGCACCATAAATAATACATAAAAAGTAGGTGAGAACGCTCCGAATGTGGACAAAAGCGACCACAACATTACGGTAATCATAATTGCCCTGACTCTGTGCCACCGATCGGCTAGATAACCTGCAGGCATGGTTATCAAAGCATTTACAATCGTCGCGGCCGCTCCCAAGAGTGATATCTGAAAATCACCGACATGAAAGGTCTTTTCGATTTGAAGGGCCACCCCTCTGACGATAGACTGATCGGCATTGTCAACCATCGTTACCAAACCCAATACAATCATGGGCCACATATATATTATTTTTCTAAAAAATTTATTGGTTTTTTTGGTCGAATTCATTATAGAAGTATCAAAACATTGGAGAGCCTCATCGAAACTTTGACGACAAGGTTATTCAAAGTCCGTCAAATTTCCGTCAAGTTTCCATTCTACAATAACCTTCGTTACTTCTATTTTCACAGCTGCTTAACAATGCTTATTAACACGGGATCTAAAACTTCACAAAAACTGAGTGCATTTCCACACATCTTGTTATAGAAAGCAATAATTCAACAAGCGAAGTTAGATGTATGCCGGATATATTAGACGGATTCGACACATCACATTTAATTTACTAGGCGACCGGACTCCAAGATCAACTCGCGAGTAGCTACACGCCTAATATCTTTGCTGTACTGTTCCACTAACAGCATGGTAGTTCCGTTGGCGCTGATCCCTTCTACCTTTCCCCAAATCTCTTCCAATATCTTGGGAGCCAGACCCGACGAAAGCTCATCAACAATCAAAAACTCAGGTGGGTCTACCAATGCCTTTGCGAGGCTTAACATTCTCTGTTCTCCTCCGCTCAGCTGACCTGCAAGAAAATTCCTTCTCTCTTTAAGGCGTGGGAAGATCTCGAAAGACTCTTCGATTGACTTATTTACAGATTTCTTATTACCGGATCTATAGAAAAATATCTTCAGATTATCCGTTACGCTTAAGCTACTAAATACTGCGGTTCTGTCAGGGATTAAGTCAATACCTTTGTTTTTGATTTTCTCAATACGCATTCCGCTGATATTCTGATTCTTGAAAACTATACTTCCGGATCTCGGATGAACCAAACCGGATATTACTCTTGTTAAGGTAGTCTTACCGGCTCCGTTAAGTCCGGTTACGGCAAGCACCTCGCCTTTTTTTATGCACAGCGAAATGTCAAACAGCGCCTGGTGCTTATTATAAAACACATCGACATTTCTCAAAGTCAGCAATCTTTGACTGTCAGATGAAGTCCTTCCATTAAAAATTTCACAGGCAATTTGGGCGTTATTTGAACTTACTTGATCAGTATTCATTTAACGTCCCAAATATGTATGTTTTACTGTTGAATTATCCAGAACCGCAGTTGTATCCCCCGTTGCCAGGACATGACCCATGTCAAGCACGGTTAGAGCTGTTGTGACGGCTGTTACTAACGTAAGATCGTGCTCAACTATAAGAAACGTTGTATTTGAACTCCCGGAAATGTTATTAATCAATTCAATAAATTGTGCGGTCTCTTCCTGATTCAACCCGGACGAAGGCTCGTCCAGTAAGACGAGTTTGGGATTCATTGCCAAAGCGCGAGCAAGTTCAACCATTCTGCCCAGACCAAGGGACAAAGTTGAAACCGGAGCATTCTTCAAGTGAGAGAGCCCTACTGTCGCCAAAATTTCTTCAGCCTCCTCAGTTTCGTTCACCGTCGCATTGTGAGACACTATAAAATCCCAAAATGATTTTGAAAGATTTGCCAATTTATTTTTTTGACGAATAGCAAGCAATATGTGATCAAATATATCCAGTGTCTGGTAAAGCTCAACTTTTTGAAATGTACGGCAAATCCCGTATTTTATTCTGTCTTTAGTCGACGAATCTGTAATGTCCTTACCTAAAAAGGTAATTGTACCTCCCGAAGCTCTTAGATATCCGGCGACTATCGATAGAAGGGTACTTTTCCCTGCACCGTTAGCCCCGACTATTCCGTGAACGCTTCTTGAGGTAACCGACAAAGAGATATCGTTTAATACTGATAAGTCACCGTAACTAAAATTTATCCGGTCAAGTCTTAATATTTCACTCATAAATAGCCGCCTTGTTGCGTCTAAGCCTAACGGAACGGTAGGTAGAGGCCCAAATTCTGTTCTGGCGCTCAACAAGCCCTTCGGGATCCAACACCCAAATCAAGGCCAATAGACCAATTGCAATTGAAATTATCAATCCGATATTATTACCGGCGGTGGTGTCTAAAAGTTCCTGGGCGATTACGTAAGCAAATGCACCTACTACGGCTCCTTCGATTGATCTCACCCCCATTACGATCACCAATACCAAAAAGAGCAATGAAAACTCCCAGTTGAAGTCCTGGCCCGACACATTTTGCTGAGTAATTCCATACAGGCCGCCCCCGAAACCGGCTATTCCCGCTGACATGCAGAAGAAAAGAATTACACTTTTCGAATAGCTCAGACCGATCGCCTGTGCACCGG
>DAIDJA010000031.1 GCA_027451605.1 Acidimicrobiales bacterium | reverse complement strand
ATCAAAGGCTAAGCTTTACTCATCCGAACGTCCGAAGACAACTTTTGCCGACGTAGCCGGATATAGCGGAGTAAAGCTTGAAATATCGGAAGTTGTTGACTTTCTTAAAGCTCCCGCTCGATATAACGAAATAGGAGCTAAAATTCCAAAGGGATTACTACTGGTAGGTCCTCCCGGGACAGGAAAGACTCTATTGGCGCGTGCAGTAGCGGGTGAGGCGGGAGTACCGTTTTTATCGGTAACGGGTTCGGATTTCATGGAGATGTTTGTCGGTGTCGGTGCATCCCGGGTGAGAGACCTATTTCAAACTGCCAGAAAGCAAGCTCCGGCAATTGTGTTCATAGATGAAATAGACTCAATCGGAAGAAAACGTGGGGCGGGACTCGGTGGAGGTCACGACGAAAGGGAACAGACTTTAAATCAATTACTTTCGGAGATGGATGGATTCGACCCCGCTCAGGGTGTAATAATGATTGCGGCAACAAACAGACCGGACATTTTGGATCTTGCGCTTCTAAGGCCGGGACGATTTGATAGACAAATTGTGGTGCCGTTACCCGATTTGGAAGAAAGATTGCCAATACTTGCCGTACACTGCAAGGACGTTAAACTAGGCACCGACGTAGATTTGGAGCTGGTAGCCAGAGGTACTCCCGGACTAAGCGGAGCCGACTTGGCGAACCTTGTTAACGAAGCGGCCCTTCACGCCGTGCGACGAAATTCAGCCACTATTGAAATGATCGATTTTGAGTCAGCCAGAGATCGCGAATTAATGGGTCAGCGGCGCGAAACTACCGTATTGTCCGATGAGGAAAAAGAGCGAGTAGCTTATCATGAAGCGGGTCACGCCATATTGGCCTATGTCTTGGATAACGCAGATCCACTACATAAAGTAACAATATTACCGACAGGTATGGCTCTTGGTGTAACCCAGCAACTACCGGCCGAAGAACGGCATATCTATTCTAAGCAAGTAATTGAAGATCGTATTGCCGTTAGAATGGGTGGAAGGGTCGCTGAGCTCTTAGTCTACGGCGATTTGTCTACTGGTGCTTCCAACGACTTGCAAGGCAATACCGAGCTCGCTCGCAAAATGGTTCGCGAATGGGGTTTTTCCGAGAGGCTCGGACCACTATCTTTTGGCGACAACCATGACGTATTTTTGGGTGAAGATCTGATGCACTCCCGTGATTATTCGGAGGCAACCAGTAGGGTCGTTGATGAAGAAGTCTCAAGAATTTTACAAGAACAAGAAGAGCGTGCCATGCAGATCATGACTAAGCACAAAAATGGGCTCGACCGCGTCACCAAAGCTCTTCTCGATAAAGAAACCATCTCCGGTGAAGAAGTGGGTAACTTGGTTGAAGAGGCCTATGGGCGACCGGTGCACACCGGGAAAGCGGCAACAATACCGCACTTTACTCCCCAAAACGGCGGGCTTGCAACTTCGGGTAGCGATAGTCCGGTGGCAGCATCTACGAGAGACAAGTAGTCACCGGCGACAGTTTGTCAAAAATTTTGCAACCGTCATGAACTAACTTGTACCGGCAATAGTTGCATCCCTGAAGCGCCGGGTACAATTAAATCCGGAATTACACCTTTTTTGGTAGCTACCGTTAGTGCAAGAGGCGTCTCAAAATTGACTAACGAGGAATCCCCCGAAGAGCTAAATACCTGCATTATAGGTGGTGCACTCATCAAAGTTCCGTTTAGATGGGTCGCCCTTGAAGCCGGTAGTGGAGCTCTAAAAGGGAACAGAAGATGAGCCTTAAAATTTACTGAAGCATTGTCAGCTGAATCCAAGAGTATTTGACCCGCGATATAGTTGTTTTCAAGAATCGGAATGGCGTAATTCGACGCTAAATCCGGATAGGGATAGTCCAGAACTCCCGGACCCGGGCAGTATATCCATGCAAAGATACTTGATTTTAAATCTAAGCGTAGGCCATAATTTGTTCCTGCCGGGATTTGTGTTAGCTGCGGTAGGCTGATATTCAGAGCACTCCCGGCAGAAACTGTTTCACCTACCCGAACAGAATTCAGACCCTGTAAAATAGGATTAATGGTCACATGCACGGACTTTTGCGTCGGGTTAATAAGTGTCAAAACTTGATTTCCGACATTTGTAGCTGCAGCAAATGTCACTCTGTTAAAGTTTTCATAAAATCCCGGCTCATATAGTACATTGCCTGCAGTATAACTAATTGTTGACATAGTGATATCTGATGCACCCGACGGCGTGTAGACGCGAAGAAATTCGATACTCTGGTTCGGAACCAGTTGAGACAGATCTTCAATACCAATTCCATTAGCGGGTACAACCAACCCTTGCAATTGAGTGGGATACTGAACGCCTGAAGTCGTAAATACTTGGATATCAACTACTGCAGGCTGCGAGGTTGGATTCAATATAACGGTATCACAGTTATTACCTAGGCCGGTGGCTCCTCCAGAAGATATTGCAAAGCTACTTACCGCCGGAGAGCAACCTACATATTTAACGAAATTTGCTGACTGAACCTGCATTTCAACGGCAACTCCACCGCCATTTACATTTACCGCAACGGCCACGACAGGATTCTTGACAAGCGAATTAACATTCGTAACATTAAATGATTTAGCCCCGAGCGTGAAGCCCGTCACTTGGGAGTTGCCGGAAGCAAAATAAAATTCATAATTGCCCGACACCACGTGATTGTTGAAACTTGACAGCAATAAATCGGTTTGAATATTTTGACTATAAATACCATTAAAGTCGAAACAATACCAACTTGATGACAAAGAATTTGTAGAGGCGCCTTCAAGATTATTAAAAGCTTCGGTACTATTCTGAGAGCCTGTTGAAACCGGTATCATCATCGTTAATGCACTCACTGTGACGGCCATGGCTACTACGATTATTAAAATAAGATACTTTTTGTTGACGGGGCTCAATTGCTACAATCCTTAGATTTCATCGGGGTTCGTTTCGCCGGGTTCGACTTTTACATAATTTCTGCGAATGATATCCGAAAGACCAATTAAAATCAAGCCGGCGAAAAGTACCACCATGATAAAGTTGACGATCGTAATTTTAACAGAAGCTAATTTAAAATTTGAGGCAATATAGTGCGACTGAACCCGACTCTTTGATGCTTCCAAATTTTTATAGATCAGTAAATTATAACTTCCGCTATTAAAAGACTGCAGATCACGCTGAGAATTAAATCCGGAGATTAAATTATGCACTTGGATGGATTTTGTTTGGGTTGATATTTCAATTATCACCCAACCTATGTTTAATGAACTTAATTGTACTCCTGCATCATTTATGTTATTTTGTGAAATTTCGTTGAAGACCGATTTAATTTTATCTGCAGCACTGTTATTGAAACCCTGAATTGAACTGTAACTTTTGTTTCCCGAATACATATAAAAGCCGGAAGTATTACTGAATTTATAGCTGGCCTGTGAATCCGTAAAATCAAAGCTTCCAAACCTGGCATCAACATACACCGCGTTTTTAGTCGAATTTAAAACCGTTGCCGGTAAGTTATTTGCAATACCTATAGGGATATCGGAGTTGCCACTTAGATCCTGCGGTATAACTGATACAAACACCGAAAACATTACCACTACTACTATCGCCACCGTACCATGAATCCAGCTGAACTTTCTGGAATTCAGCTCTGCGACGAATACTTCAGAAACACCCACAAAAATTAAAATTAAACTAACGAAAACTATAGCGTTAAAAATATCAACCGGCAAACTTACAAAATATCCCTTCTCGCAAACCACTTTCAATGCCAGAGTTGGGATCAAAAGAAAAAACCCCATTGATGTCAAAATAAAGGTTCTTCCACCCATAAACACCAATGAAATCAAACTAAAAACTAAGGCAATTATTAAAAGATAACCGGCGTCACCACCGATCACAAGATTATGAAGAGAAATCGAACTGTCTAAATGGTTAAACAAACGATTATGAATAAGATTTTCATAGGCATATAGTGTCCAGGGAATCGATAGGCCCATAGCGGCGATTGACGGGACCAGTACCCGAGTCAGGTATCTTTGTATGACGGAACTGAAGCTACGCTTATTGATTTGATCACCATATTCTGGTGAGTCGTTAATTGGCGCAACCAATATATAAATGCATATAATTAATCCCACTACGATCAGCACAATGGGTGCATAAAAATTAAATCCAGTCGCAAGATAGACAATTGCAGTCGAGCCGATAGCACTACTTAAGGTGACTTTCGATCCATTTAACATCTTACAAATCATCCACGGAATTAATGATGTAATTGCCAAAAATGCGACATCGCCGGCATTAAATGCAGACAATAAAAGTGGTATAGTCAGAAATAGGCCCAAGGTTATCGTAAGGCGGATAGAAGATTTGACTCCATCGCGACCTACTAAAAGGTCAACTAAAGTTACCGTATTTTTACCGGTTAAATATGCAAGAAATAACATAACTACCAAAAGAGCGACACTTGTTGAATTAAAACAGATAATACCGACCAATCCAAGCACAAGATTACCCGAACCTACAACCAAGGCCGGTTCTACATGGTTTCCAGTTAAAAAGAAACTACCAATCAAACTTATGGGTGTTGCAGTAATATATTTATTATTGGATATAAATCCATAAAAAAGCGAATCTCTTAAAGCAATAAAGAAAAAAATAACGGCTATAACTATGATCGACAAAGTTCGTACCGCTGCTTTATCAAAGAGAAGTCCACGTCCCTTATTCCTAGCTTCTACGATTCGTCTGACTCGCCCGAATGATTTTATTTGCATAGCCTGTAGATGCTTGTCAGTGACGGTCTTATAAGTAGCAATATCGTTTCGTTGTTTAAAGATTGAACCCATGGACGCAAATGTCGCCAATAAAACTCTCAAGACAGATTCGGCCCGAGCCGTTTTTTTGACCAGATATGAGCCAACAATCTCGATAGTCGACAGACAAATTATTACTAAAAATAACCAAATTGCACGCGGCAAGCTGTAAACGCCAAGCATGGTTTTAATCTCTCCGTAACGCAACGCCTCAAATCCATTCCTAAATCCGATTGTCGTTGGGTTTCGCATCTGTTTTGAAATTGCAGCCATATGAAACACTCTGGCCTCAGGCAGTACATAAACCGTTGCACCCGTAGCTTTGGCGCGCACACAGATGTCGATGTCTTCAGCGAAGAGCGAAAGTCCCTGGTCAAACCCTTTTAGGGCTTTAAAGAGGTCAGACCTGATTAAAATCGCAGCCCCGTCTACTGCAACAACTTCTCGCACTTGATCGTACTGACCTTGATCGATTTCTTCGGGTTCTGAGATTGATACTGGAACCATGAATCTGTCTGTCAAAAAACCCACGGAAAGCAGCTTATTATTATCTTCCATATCCACCACTTTTGGCCCGGCGATACCGCAGTTATACATATAGGAACCCTCCAACAATAGCTTTGTTGTATTAGGCTCCAAAACAGCATCGTCGTGGATAAATAACAAATGAGTGGCACCCTGTACGCTCTGCAAAACCTTATTCGCCGCTTTGGGGTATCCCGTCCCTACTGGCAGTTTCTTGTAATACGCATTCGGAGCAATATCGGCTACCAATGATGCTACAGATTCAACACCCGTATCTAAGATTAATAGTGAGGTATTCTCATATGTTTGTGTTACTGCGGCACTGAGGCATTCTTTAAAGTACTCTCCCGGATCAGATACTACTATGGCTATAACTACATAAGGTACTTCGCTAAACACTTCTCTATCGACAATACTAAATATTTCGACCGGCTTGACACATATTTAATACCGTATTAAACTATAGTTATAATATTGCTTGCAATAGTTAGCATTTATGCTATAATTATTATATATCCATAATTTGTATAATTTCAAAAGGAGAAAATATGACTACAGTTTTAGATTCAGCAAAAGGAATTGCGGAGGACATCTTCTACGTGGGCCTTGGGTTTGGCGTAATTACCTTTCAAAAGGCTCAGGTAAAGCGTCAGGAAATCAAAGGCATGCTTTCCAAGCCGATTCAGGATGCCGAAAAGCAGAGAGATGAGATAAAGGGCAAGCTAATAGACAACGTCTTAAAAATTGACGAGAATCTCGACAAGACGATCGATGGTCTTGAAAGCCTTGTCTCCCCTGTCGAAGAGAAGCTTCCGGAGTCCATCAAAGAGATAGTAACTAAAGCTAAAGAATTCACTAAAGATTCACGAGTTCAATTTAGACAGCGCTTGGTCGCAGCTAAGTAAACTCAATAATTTATTTTGCCAATCTGTGTGAAGGTGTTAAATTTAATTCTTGATATTTGGGAAATCTAGGTCAAAATTCATAATAGCAGTGATACGCTTCAAGGTATTTTAACCGCAAGGAACCAAATTCAGCATTAGAAATAACGCCTTTTCACGTTAATTGAAAATATCCGGAATTGATACCGAATTACGAATTATTATCGGTTCACTAACAAAACCTTTAATTGCCAAAACCTTTAATTGCCAAAACCCTTAATTGCCAAAACATTTAATTGCCTAGTATTGCAAATTTAAATTATTAGAATACCGCAAATTGAATTCACTCGCGGTTAAAGCTGATCGAGAGTATTTTCCCAGTAATTTAGGGTATCAAGAAGTGTGTCGTCAAAATCTATATCCAAATCCCAACCAACTGCTTTTCTAACTTTATCGCAGCTACCCAATAGTACGGGAACATCGCTGGCCCTAGCTAATTTTTCATCGATTCGAAATTCAATCGAGATACCCGCAAGCTCCATCAATTTATGGGCAATATCTTCCACTGATCTAGCCTCCCCACTACAAATATTATAAATTTGTCCCGATTCTCCCTTTTGCATTAACAGGCGATAACACTTAACTACACTTCTGACATCCGTATAGTCCCTCTTTGACGATAGATTTCCGACCGAAATAAAATCACTCTTGTTTCGCTTGGCCTCAACAATTCTTTTGGCCAATGCCGACACGACAAACTTATCGCTTTGCTTAGGACCCACATGATTAAAAGGTCTTGCTATTAAAATATCTGCTCCCCCGAGCGATGCTTGTAGTCCAATAAATTCTGCTGCGACCTTAGAAACTGCGTACGGTGTAGCCGGTTTAAGTCGGCTGGATTCTGTAAGGGGGAGGTCTTCTTGGGCAATTTTACCGTACACTTCAGCTGAAGATATTATTAACAGCCTGGTATTTACCACTGATTCTTTTAAAACTTCCACTAAGTTCAAAGTGCCAAGTGCATTTACCTTAAATACCTCACGAGGGTTGCCCCACGAATCTCCGACATGGCTCAATGCTGCCAAATGATAAATTGCTTCGGGCCCTATATCTTGAATTGCACTTGCAATCCGCTTTTCGTCATTTATATCAATATCAGCGGATAGGCAATAAACATCATCTCCGCTCTCTTTTAACCATTCGGCAAGCCAAGTGCCGACAAATCCATTGGCACCGGTAATCAATACTCTCATACAACCACTAAAATCACTTTTAATTTATGCTATTTCATTCTAATATTTCTTACTAGCCGCCGTTTACTTTTGATTTTTTTATTGTATCAAATTAGCTCAACATCGACTCATACATGTGAATGT
Organism: Acidimicrobiales bacterium; assembly: GCA_027451605.1. Classification (GTDB taxonomy): domain Bacteria; phylum Actinomycetota; class Acidimicrobiia; order Acidimicrobiales; family JABEUL01; genus JAJZNL01. Next base: position 3,142 of record DAIDJA010000031.1, on the reverse strand, counting down.
GTCGTTTTACACTGTTTGCCCACGAATACTCGCTGGCAATTGCAAACCCAATATCCAATTTAAAGCTGTCGCAATAGCTATCGGCAACTTCCAAAATCCGTGTAGAAAGCTCGTCAATATCCCCTGCGGTAAAATACGAAACAGCATCTTTGGCAAAAGATTGCATTACGGAATTTCTTGTTGTTATCACCGGAGTTCTGGCTGCCATAGCCTCCAATACCGGCAAACCAAATCCCTCTGACTCAGAAGGATAAATCACAGCAAGAGCCCTCCTAAACAAAGGTCCGATGTAAGTTTGATCAACGTAACCAAGGTGAATTATTTTGTCTTTTTCCTTATTTCGTTCTAAAAGTTCCTTAACGGATTCACATTTCCAACCGAATTTTCCGGCCAAAACAAGCTTAACTTCGCTGTCAATTAGATGCCTGTCGACGAGAATATTGTACGCCTTAATTAAGTCGTCCACCTTCTTTCGTGGCTCAATGGTACCTACGTACAACAAAAATGGCGATTCTAGATTAAGTTCGGAAATCAATTTTAAATCTTCAGCTTCCTTGTTGCTATCGTGTCTAAATTGATCTAAGTCAACGCCATATGGCACAACCTCTATCGCAGTTGTTGGATTGAACATTTCAATCACTTTTTCTTTTATGTAATCGGTTCCAACAATTATACGGTCAGCTCTCTTTAATGCCAATTTTATTTGACTTTTGAAGTATAAAACTTTTGCCATCTGGTGGCGATCAGGATTTTCAAAAAAAATTAAATCATGGATGTTTACGACAAGCGGTTTTTTAATTGCCAATGGCACGCTATAGTGAGGGCTGTGAAGCATATCCACCCCCGCTAAATTTTGACCCAATATCAGATTCTCATAGGCTAGTCTCAATGGGCGGGTATCAGGCAGCCCGTTCATAAGACTGTCACCGGGTTTCAGCAGTTGTTCCCATCGGCTGCGGTCACTTTTTCTGGAATATAGTTTTAGATTAAAAGATCTGTCTACATCTTGAAGGTGACTGACGAGTTCCAGGACATACCGCCCCACGCCCACCGGTGAATCCGGAATCATAGAAACATCAATACCGACTGATTTCAAAACAGCTACCCTCTAGCCAAGCGAAAGCCCTTGATCCCGAAGCATTGATTCAAGTTGAGTCTTGGAATGACGCTCGCCCTCCTTCAGTCTTTTGATTAAAAGCACACACGGTAAATAAAATGTCCCGCCGGGAAACTCTCTAAGTCTGCTGGCATTAACAGCCACAGACCAAGGTGGCACTTTGCCTCGCGACACCTCTTCTCCGGTCTCAGCGTCAATTACAGGTATTGAAGGACCCAAAATAACCCCAGGACCCACAACTGCACCTTTGCCGACAATGGCTCCTTCCACTATCATCGCACGTGAACCCACAAAGGCCTCATCACCTATAACTACAGGTTTAGCATTAGGCGGTTCAAGAACTCCCCCGATGCCAACCCCTCCGGATAGATGAACTCTATTCCCGATCTGAGCGCACGAACCAACAGTAGCCCATGTATCGACCATAGTTTCAGAGCCCACCCGAGCACCAATATTGACATAACTGGGCATCAATACCGCATTTTTATCTATAAATGCTCCATACCTCGCCGATGCCATTGGCACTACTCTGACGCCTGCTTTTTCGTAACTGGATTTGAGCGGTAGTTTGTCACGATATTCAAAGGGTCCGATTTCGGTTACCTCTATCTGGTTCACCCTGAACCAAAGCAAAATCGCCTGTTTGACCCAATCATTGACTATAACCGAAGTTGCGTCATCGTTTACTTCTGCTACCCTAAGCACGCCTTGGTCTAAAAGGTCTATTACTTGACCTACGGTTTTTGCTATCGTTTCATCGCTTGTATTTACCCGCTCTATATCGCCCCACAAGGATTCAATTTCTATTTTGAGATCTTCATACATAATCATTAAATCTTACTAAAGCCAAGGCTACCGCACCGACTTTTAAATATTATGGAAACTCAAACTTTAAGAAGCAACGTTTCCAGATCTTCTGTTTTGGCAACGGCTGCAACCCTTATATATTCCGTACCGCCGACACCATAGAATTCTCCCGGAGATACCAACACCCCCGTATTTAAAGCCAACCAATTAGTCCAACGCCAACATAAATTTTCGTCGATATTCAGATCCGAAAGCCTGTCATCTTCAAAAAGCTTGATCCAAAGATAAAATCCACCGGCCGGAAGATCGGCAGATAAGCCGAGTTTTCCGAAAAACTCAGCCAAGATCTCAAGTCTTTTTTTATAAACCAGTCTTTGAATTTCGATATGGGCGGTATCTTCGTATGCCGCCACTGCAGACTTCTGAGATGGACCCGGGATCATAAGACCGGCATGCTTTCTAATTTCTCTAAGGAAGCTGACTATTTCCCGGTCCCCGGAATAACTGCCTACACGTATGCCTGCGGCATTGGATCTCTTAGAAAGAGAATGGACTGCGAGCAAGTTCTTGCAGTCACCATCCAATATCGTAGTCGGCGGCGAATTCCAGCTATATTCTATGTAACATTCATCGGATACAACCAGAATATTACTTTCTGCGGCGAATTTTTTTAACGGTTCTAAATCATATATTTCACCCGTAGGATTTGCCGGCGAATTGATATAAATGCAAAGAATCCTATTTGCCAGATCTCCTTTTAACTCGCTTAAGTCAATTTGACCTCGGCTAAAATCGACAGGGTAATAGTTGAGACCGGCAATTAACGAACCCATCTCATATGTTGGATAGGCCAATGCCGGACCGATTACCGTATCTTTTTGCGGATATTTTAGTTTTAAAAAACTCGGCAGTAGAGCAATAAACTCCTTGGTTCCTATGCAACTTCCTATCTGGTCGACACTTAGCTGCACTCCGGTTAGATTTTCCAGCCACTCGGAAGTAGCCTTAAGAAGCTTTTGGGTTCCTATCGACGGAGGATAGCCAATTTCCGTACCTTCCAGATTTGCATAGGCTAGCTTTACGGCTTGTGGAGACGAATCAATCGGTGTTCCGATAGACAAATCGACTACGCTAGAGAACTTTTTAATTGCCTCTGCCTTTAGTTTGTTTAATTGATCATAGGGATACTTTGGTAGTTCAAATTTGGAGTTCATTTTA
>DAIDJA010000030.1:2151-10842 GCA_027451605.1 Acidimicrobiales bacterium | reverse complement strand
AATACAAAATCGCCCACCGAAAGCTCTCCGTCGGCTAAATGCCTTACAATTCTCTCGTCAAAACCTTCATATCTGCCACAGATTAAGGAAAAACCCTCCCCCAAACTCAATTCTTTAGCCAATTTTTGATCGAACTTTCTGCCCCCCGGTGATAAAACATACAGCGGCCGGTTCATTTCTTTTACTGAATTAACCGCCTGAAAAATAGGTTCACAGCGCATTACCATTCCTGCGCCTCCACCATAAGGCTCATCATCCACCGAGGCATGTTTACCCAATCCAAAATCTCTGATATTATGAACCCAAAGGTCCATTACCTTGTCATCAATGGCTTTGCCCAAGAGCGAATGACCACAGTATTGGGCGATTATCTCAGGGAAAATTGTAAAGACATCAATTCTCATTTAGTTTAAATCTTCGGTTGTTTTAAAATTCAAACGACTCGTGTTTACCTCCAAGAGACCGTCCGGAAGTTCGGCAAAGGCTACCTTGTCGCCGTCAACAAGTAGGACGTTATAGTATTTGTGAAGAGCTTCATTTGCTTTAAACAAATCATCATTCATAGCGCCCACTTTTACTTCGATCATTTTTGTAATAAATTTGAATGGGATCAATACATCGCTATCTAACTCTAAAATATCGCTTGCGGGATTTTCGATTACATATTTAACCTTACCCAAAGGTCGATAAAACTGATCGACAACATAACTAAAAAACAGATCCGAAATCCAAAGATCCGTATGAATATCGTGAACAATTTTGGGAGCCCAAAGTGTTTTTTTAATAATCTCCTGAGCCTCTTTTAGAGTCGAAATTGAGTGGAAGGCTACGAGAGTCCTCCCATTTGCATAAGATGCCGACTCGACTGTAAGTTCACGAATGTTGTCCACAAATACAACCTCGCCGGGCTTTAATCTGTCAGGCACATCAGTGGTCAAATAAATTGCAACTTTACCGTAGAGACCGTGAGTCTTTGTGATATATCCGATTTGAACCCTGGAAGTATCCGAAGCGACCAATTTTACCCCGGTATAATGACTCTGCAATTTATCAGACTATAAACTCCGTACAACGACACTTCACTTATGATCTTTATTGATCAACGATGTCGACGGTAGTCTTCAGTCCTTCCCTGTGAGCGATCGCCGAAGCTACAACTCTTAGTGCCTTTGCCGTTCTCCCCTGCCGACCTATAACTCTACCTAAGTCTCCGGGCGACACATGCAACGAAAACTGAACATTATCTTTCGAAGTTTCCTTGGACTCGATAACAACCGCATCCGGGTCTTTAACCAGCGACTTTACCAAATATTCCAGTACAGCTTTGGTATCGGCTCCGACTATTTTATTAATATCGAGGTCTGAGTCACTTAAGTTGTTCCCGCGGTCAATTAAATTATGATTGACTTCTTCGACAGATTCATCGTCGGCCTGATTAATTTTGTTGAAATCTGACATATGGTTTCTTACTTATTTTTGGATAATCCCGGCTACTTTCAATAGCTTTTCTACCCTCTCGGTTGGCTGCGCCCCGTTTTTAAGCCACTTATTTACTTTGTCGGAATCGAAATTAACTTCAGAAGGTTCCTGTCGTGGGAAATAGGTTCCAACAATTTCTATAAATCTTCCGTCTCTCGGCGAACGTGAATCGGCTGCCACAACCCTATAAGTCGGTTGCTTTTTCTTACCCATTCTAACTAAGCGAAGTTTTACAGCCACGATACGATATTTCCTTTAATAGTCCTGTTCCAAACGGTACATTCAATTTTACAGTAAAAAGCCTACTGCAATTGACAGTTTTTATTTAATATCCATTTTAGCTTAATATCGGTTTCAGATATTTAAGCCAAGTTCACTTCACATAAGCAACTGTATAGGGTTAATATATGAACATTTAATATCTGCAATAATTTAGTCAGTTACCGGAAACTATCGTTTGAATAGGTCAACTCAGACCTTCGGTCGATCACCTGCAAATTACCGTTTTGATCCTTTGGGAGTGTAGCGTCCTCCGCCGGTCTTCTTTTTATTTGAACCGGTCTTCTTTTTCATTCCCAATTTCCCAAAACCCCAAGCTCCTGCAAGCTTTTTTGCCTGATTGAACTGATTTATCAAATTATTGACTTCTGTAGTGGAGACTCCCGCTCCGTTTGCGATTCGCAATCGGCGCGAGCCGTTCAAAACTGCCGGATTTACTCGTTCTTCAAATGTCATAGATCTTATTATTGCCTCAATTTTCGATATGTCTTTATCGTCAATCTTGGCATTTCGAACCTCGGCGGGCAACCCACCCATCATCGATAAAAGAGAACTCAGAGAACCCATCTTTTTTATTTGCTGAAACTGCTCCAAAAAGTCGTTTAAATTAAAGGTTCCGGTCATAAGTTTGTCAGCGGCTTCCGCCGCAACATCTTGATCGTAGGCTTTTTCGGCTTTTTCGATAAGAGAGAGCATGTCCCCCATCCCTAATATTCTGGAGGCCATTCTTTCGGGATAGAAAATCTCAAACTCTGTGATTTTCTCACCCGTGGACGCAAATGCGATGGGTTTTCCTACTACACCCTTGACCGATAAAGCAGCTCCTCCCCTGGCGTCGCCGTCGACTTTCGTAAGAATTATACCGTCAAGCTCCAAGGCATCATTAAAGGCGACCGCAGTTGCGACCGCGTCTTGTCCTATCATTGAATCAACTACAAAGAATGTATACATGGGCGCAGTGGCTGCTGAAACCGCCTTAACTTCGGCCATCAACTCTTCGTCAATGGCCAATCTTCCGGCAGTATCAATTATTACTACATCTTTACCCAATCGCCTGGATTCAAATATGGACTTTTGTGCCACCTCTACGGGACTTGTCTGTTCGGAAAAAACAGCAACATTAATTTGCTGACCCAATACTCTCAATTGATCGACGGCGGCGGGTCTCTGAAGGTCAGCTCCGACAAGAAGTGGATTTCGCCCCTGAGTCTTAAACCAATTTGCAAGTTTTGCCGCCGCGGTAGTCTTTCCGACTCCTTGAAGTCCGGCCAAAAGAATTACGGTAGGCGGTTTTGAAGAATAGGTAAGCTTAAGTTCAGTTCCCCCGAGAAGATTAATTAAGCCCTGATTAACTGCTTTTATTACCTGTTCGCTGGGAGACAGGCTCTTTGAAAGCTCAATTCCAACCAGAGCCTCCCTAAGGGATTCCAATAAGGAATTTACTACCCTTATGTTTACGTCCGCTTCGATCAGAGCAACTCTAATTTCGCGTAACGTCTCATCAACGTCGGCCTGCGATAGACGTCCTCGGTTTTTTATTTTTGCAAAAATGCCAGTAAATCGGTCCTGTAAATTATCAAACACAATAAATCTAGATTATCAACTACAAAAATTGAATTTGGCACATTGCCATAAAACCAATGCTTTAATATTTAAAATTCCAAGAAGTTCCGATTTATTTAGATTTAAACCATTTAAAACAACACGTTAATAAAGTCTGCACAATCTTCATCTAAAAAGCCATCGATATGGACGGATTACAGTAATTACAACTTAATTTAGATTACAACTTAATTTAATGGTCCGCCTTATTCAAACCTAAACGAGTACCTAACGTCTTTTGTTACAAGGTCTCTCCATTTAAGATCTCGTTTTCCACCGTCCGGTTCGAACCCGTATCTTTCATAAAACCCCCTGGCTTTTAGGTTTTCTTCAAGTACCCACAAAGTTGCCCTCTTATAGCCGGCTGACTTAATTTGCCCCAAAGCATGAACCAGAAGAAGACCTCCTCCACCCTTGCCCTGAAAATCGTTGCCCACATAAAATCTAGTGATTTCTCCAGTATCGTCGCTCAAATCATGATCCTGGGACTTGCCTACATATAACATACCAGCCAGTTGTTCAAAATAATAAAGTCCGAGAGGTCCATATTTCGGCAAATTTTGATCTTCTATAAGCTCTTGCCATTTTTCGGCGCTCGCCTCTAAGCTAACTTGTTTTAATATCTCGGCGTCGACCAACCCTTGATACGTGTTAATGAAAGTCCGATAATAAAGTTCTGCCACTTCCGTAGCTTTTGAGATGCCAAGCTTTGTTACTCTGAATCCTTTGGTTAAAGCCGACGGACGAAGGAAAAATTTGAGATCATCATCACCCGAATCACCGAAAACCAGCTTCCCGATTGAATCATCCGAATCGTCTGGGGTTTCCGTCACCCGGACGATTTCGTCATTTTTAGGGGCTCCATAATAAACATTCCATAGGGCAAGCATCGCCGACCCAACTACCTGCCCTCCCGAAGATTTGACCAATCGATTCATCGGTCCCTTAACCGATGACGACTCTGAGTCGTCGTCCTCATCTTGGGAATTAAGCCATTCTATCCACTGTTCATGACTCCACTCATTTGGATCAGTCGGAGGTTCGTTTTGGGACATATCATTACCTTAACATAATAGTCAAATTTCTTTATACCACCAAGTAGGCTGGGCCATAAATTTAATCATGTAATTAAGAAATATAGTGAAAACGAACAGCAATTAGCAATAACTGTGAATTAACAAGTTGGCAAATTGAGAATATTTTGACCCGAAAAAACTATAATTCAGAATAATAACAAACAAGCGAAATTTCAACCCTGACAACCTACAGGTGAGATCACAAGTATATAACAGGTTTGAGATATTACAGGTCTGAGACATAGCAAGTCTGGCTAAAATTCAAGAAATTCAAATGGAGCAGTCCCGCATAGCATCACTCAGTTAAGGTATGTTCCAATTTGACCCAAATGATTTGGCATTGGATTGTTCAATAAATCTTCTGATGGCATTTGCAAATCAAATTAATTAAATGATTTCCAATCGATGGCAATATCACCCTTACCTGACTTAATCTGTTTGCTCGCAGGATTTCCGATCGGAGCGATCGTTTCCATCATCCGCTGACAACTTGGGTGATTCATACCGACAAGAGTTTTAAGCCAAAATATAGCTTCAGCCAAATCAACGACATCGGCTTCGAGCATTGAACCAATATCCACCCAATCCTTAAGACGATTATAAAGCGCCTTAAATACAACTAGATGTGTTGCTGATATTATAGGCAAAAAATATCCAGGTTCGCCAAAAGGTTTATGAACTATACCGTTGATAACGGCTTCATGGAATCCGTGTTGAGGAAAGAATAAATCACTCGGAATACCGATTCCTTTGAGATTGGACCATAATCTGACTTGTCCGTCCCTTAAACAAGTTGAAACATCAGACTGATTCCAACTTATTGATTCAGGCAATACGGAAAATATTTCTCTGGCGCGATCGGTCGGCAGAGCTACGTTAAGGTCTATATTCCGAGTTGCCCGAGGATTGAGCGTATAAAAAGCCAGAGCGAGAGCTCCTCCAAATCCATGAGAAATTAAGTGATCCGACAGTCGATCATTAATTTCAACAATTAGTTCGCCAAATGTGATCTCATGGCCCATCGGAAATTATTAGTTCACGAAAAATTGGAATACGGTCGGCACAAATATTAGTCTCCGAACCGGTTGATATCATATCGGTTAATTTAAGGAGTTCGGCCAAAATCAATCCATTGTCGTCCAAATTAGGCTTTAGCTCAATCCTAAAGCCGGCTGCGGCAAGTATCTTGACAAGCTGCAACGAATTTGGGGAGTGGCGACCGTTTACATAGTCGCTGATTCTTCCCTCACTTATTCCGGTGGACTCCGATAAACGACTTGCGTTCATGCCCGATCGCACAAGCGCTTCTCTAATGAGCAGACTAATTTTAGTTTGCATACCATAATCTTACCATATTTGAGAAGTAACTACTCAATGCAGTTTTCAAATATTTGCCCGATTTCTAAGAAATGAATCCAGAATACCACGGATCAAGACCGGCAAAGATTTAAGGTAAAAGAGATTTCAACTGGCAGTCCCTTATTGTTATAATTAATCCTGTCGCAAAACATTATAAGCTAATTAATCATTATGTTAAAAATCACCAGAGGCAATTCAGACGAAGACCGAAGAATAGATGATTTGACCCTGGACAATTATGTCGCCACTAACTCCGAGCCCACTCTTAAAGAAGTTGTTTACCTTATTCCGGCTTACAGGGAAAAAGACAACATTCAAAATGTAGTTGCAGGACTTCCGAAAATGCTTTTGGGCCATGGCTGCTCAACTGTAGTCGTAGTGGACGGAGACGATGACGGTACCTATGACTTGGCAATAAAGGCCGGGGCAAAAGTCTGCGTTGCACCTGTCAACAGGGGGCAAGGTGCGGCATTACGAGTCGGCTACAAAATTGCCTCAAAATTCGGAGCCGACTATATCCTCACAGTTGATGCTGATGGGCAATGCGACCCAAGTGACTTCACCGAGATCTTGAAACCGCTCATAGAAGAAGGTTGTGACTTGGTTCTGGGGTCTCGAGTGAAAGGTCAAAACTTGACCAAAGACATAACCAGAAGATTTGGAGTCACTTTTTTCGCCAAATTAATAACCTTTTTAGTCGGACAGCAACTAACAGATACGGCTAATCCGTTAAGAGCGATGACTGCTCAAATGGCATCGTCTTTGACTTTGACTCAAAATCAGTTCCAGGCGTCAGAGGTGATTATCGACGCCATTTTAAACGGATATATGGTAGTCGAAAGACCAATGACCATGCTAATGAGAGCAAAAGGAACTTCAAAGAAGGGCAAAAATTTCACCTATGGATATAACTATTTTAAAGCCGTTATTAATACCTATTTGAGGGAAAAATTTAAAAAGAGTAATAGTTTTTGAACCAGTCCCAAGTCTTTTGAAGTCCCACCTCGAGGGAGGTGATTTGGTCCAACGAGGCAAATTCTATTGAATGGTTGTCAACAATCACTGCCTTCATTTCACCTTTTTTGGCCTCTTGATAGTCTATTTCAAATTTAATCTCGGTTGCCTGCTCAACTTTTTTGACTAAGTCATTAACCGATATTGAACTCCCCGATCCCACTACCACAACTTCGGGGCAATCTTTGAATAAAGCGGCCCGAATTACATTTAATACATCGCCCAAATAGATATAATCTCGAACTTGATGTCCGTCTCCATATACGGCAATTCTCTTATCGCCTAGGGCAGCTTTGCACATTCTTGCGATAAAGGAATCCTTAGTGGCCATATCCGTACCGTATATGTTGGTAAATCTTAAGCGAACGGTGCTTAGTCCGAAAGACGATCGGTATGAACTCAGCATCATCTCCGAAGCCGCTTTGGTCGCTCCGTAGGGGCTTTGTGGATACAGGACATTTCTATCGGTAATCGTATTAAAGCCCACGTCCCCGGCTACGGCATTGGTGGACGCCAATATAAATTTTCCAATGTTTTTTTGTACGGCCATATCCATAAGTCGTTGCGTCACCACAACATTGTTCTCGAAATATTCTTTGGGTTTGGCAACGGATTCAACCACCCTGGTAAATGCCGCCAAATGGACGATTGAATCTATAGGATCTCCGGATATACGTTCCATAAAATTTCCGTCCCTCAGGTCACCTTTTAGAAAAGTAAAATTTTTCGACAGGTCACCATCAATTGAATCGGCAAATAGATTATCCTCCATGTCGATACCGATGACTTTGATCGAATCTTTAAGCAGGCGTTTAACTAAATTGCGGCCGATGAAGCCCGATGATCCCGTAACCAGAACTGTTGACACTATTTCCCTTGCAGAACTTCAAGTTTCAGACGGGCGTTGTCGTATTCGGTCTGAAGCCGATCATATAACCGCTGTGTTAGCTCAGTGACCTGTGATCTGGGAATTCGCTTCCCCGGATCCATTTTCATAATTTCAACGGGCTTGCCTATCGTAATTACTATTTTCGTCGGATGTATAAACTTAGACCCTTTTGGCATCGCCTTTTCCGAACCGGCAATTCCGATGGGTATAAGAGGTGCGTTCGTCCTTAAGGAAAGAAGTGCGGCTCCGTCAAACAGTTCGGCAATCTTGTCACCGTGTTGACGCGTACCTTCGGGGAAAAGAACCAAAACATCCCCTGCCAAAAGACACTTTTCGGCAAATTTAAATGACTCTCTGTCAGGCTTCCCTCTCGTTACCGGGAATGTCCCCATAGAGTAAAAAAACTTAGAAAGCCTATCCCCTTTAAATATGGAATCTTTTGCCATAAATCTCATTTGGGTGGAACACACAGAAGACATCAGAAAAAAATCGATATTGGACCTATGAATGGGGGAAAGTATATAAGGAGTTTTTTTAGGTATATTCTCCTTGCCTTCAATGTGCACCCTAAAGCCAATATGACAGAGACCCGATGCTATTTTACGTAAAACCGAATAAATGCCTTCGTGAACCTTTACGGATTCAAATTCTTCCATAAACTCAATATCTCCTCAACTACTTGATCGATCCCAATACTGCTTGAATCAATTACGACCGCATCGGTGGCTACCATCAACGGCGATTCTGCTCTGTTCGAATCTCGCCCGTCTCGTTCGGCCAGGCTTTTTTCCACATCTTTTAAATCCTGCTGAGATTCAATACTTCTCCGTAACGATCTTACTTTATCGTCTGCGGTTAAAAAGATTTTTAATTTGGCCTCGGGAAAAACCACGGTTGTGGCATCCCTACCTTCCACGACACTCGGACCATTTTTAGAAACCCACTCTTTCTGCCATTTAACAAGAAATCTTCTTAAATCCTTAATCTGTGCGA
>DAIDJA010000030.1:0-2141 GCA_027451605.1 Acidimicrobiales bacterium | reverse complement strand
ATGCAGCCTGGGACACGCGATCCGTCCTAATTTTATCAGTTACATCCCTACCGTTGACAAAGACGGATTCGTCACGATATTCCAGATCAAAGCCGTCGAGAACATCGAGTACCTCTTCATCGTCATCTAAATTGTCTGCATCAAGCAATGCAAAGTAACCAAAGGCCCGATAAGTTGCTCCGGTATCGAGATAGTTAAATCCCAACTCTCTTGCAAGCCTCTTTGCAACCGTAGACTTACCCGAACCCGAAGGTCCGTCAATTGCCAAAACTTCAGTCATTCAAAACTCCCAACGCAGACAAATCATCTTGGAATCCAACATAACTGGTTTCAACACATTCAAAGTCATGTATCTTGATCGGATCAACAGAGTCTTTTAGACTTAAGGCCAAAATGGCCGCAGACATCGCGATCCGATGATCAAAGTGTGAGTCAATTTCAACGGGATTTTCCGTACCGGTCCTACCGCCGTGAATTATAAGATTATCCTCAAATACGGAAACCTTAGTCCCAAAATCCCTAAGCATTTCTGAAATAGTAGCCAATCGATCAGTTTCTTTAACCCTTAGTTCGCTAAGCCCATGAAATTGCGACACACCTTCAGCTTTTGCCGCACAAACTGCCAAAATAGGAATCTCATCAATCAGATCGGCAACTTCGTCAGCCGCAATGTCAGTGGCTATCAGTTCTGAGCTAGAAGCCGTTAAGGTTCCGGTTGGCAAAATTTCATTTTTATCGGACTCGATCAGAATATTTGCATTCATTCTTTTTAGCACTTCCAAGAATCCGGCTCGTTCTTTCCCAAGATAGACATTTTCAATGGTGATATGCGAATTATTACACAAGATCGCTCCGGCCACAAAAAATGCCGCCTGAGACGGATCGCACGGCACATTAAGCTCAAATCCGCTAGGAACGATAGGACCCTCTATGGTAACACTGTATTTGGAGTCACTGTGACCTATCACAAACGGTACTTTTGCCAAAGCAAACAGTTCTTCGGTATGCTTTCTTGTAGCTTTTGCCTCCGAATAGGTAGTTTTTCCCTCCGCATTTAGACCGGCAAATAAAATAGCTGATTTGACTTGAGCGGAAGGCCGAGTTCCTTCAATTTCGATACCTTTTAACTTGGCGGGAACTACTTTAATGGGTAACTTATTATTATCTCGTTTAATAAATTGAGCTCCCATTTGGCTCAAAGGAGAAACAACTCTATCCATCGGTCTTGATCTGAGTGATTCATCACCGTCGAATTCGACCGTAATACCCAGTCCGCTTACCACTCCCATCCCCAATCTGGCCATCGTCCCCGAATTGCCGCACCGGGCTTCTATAAAATCTTTCGGATATTTTCGATCAAAATCCGTGTACAATGAATTGGTGTTAGTTTGATTTACCTTAACCCCCAGGGCCTTAGCTAGACCCAGTGTATTCAGTACGTCCCGGCCGCGATTTAAGTTTGAAATTTTACAGCCTTCGTCAACCAGGCAACTCATAAGGATGGCTCTGTGTGAAATCGACTTGTCCCCCGGTACAACAATATTTCCGTTTAAGCTCTGGTTCGGTACAATTTCAACAATAGACATAACGATCGGTTACAAAAATTTTAACCAAAAAAGAGTGCCATACTTTACAACGGTCGCTTTTATCGAGATTTCAATAGCGCTAAAGACCGATCTCGGTCTCAAGGGTCGCCATATATCCGCTTTGAATAATTTCGTCATAGAGCTTTTCGGAATCTTTGTTATCTATAACTAAATGTAGCGTCCCGACTTCATCAATCGACCCATCTTCGGTTGGACTGTGGGTCAACTGTAGATCCTCAATATTAATATTTAAAGACTTTGCCAAAGTTAGAATTTCCAAAAGCTCTCCCGGTCTGTCATGTACCCTAATTCTGATAGTTGCCAATTTTGACGGTTTAGCTTTAGATCTGATCAAAACCTCTCGTCCGGCTTTTGCCTCAACTAATTTTTCCAAAATAGAAACCCTGTCACCTTTTTCAACCAGTGACTTTACCTTTCCCAAATAGTCAATCAGTTCTGCAAGCACAACAGAAATTTCCGTGGAATTTTGAAGACATACATCGGGCCACATATCAGGTGATCCGGACGCAATTCTGGTCATGTCCCTGAATCCTC
>DAIDJA010000029.1 GCA_027451605.1 Acidimicrobiales bacterium | reverse complement strand
CAAATAGTTTGCCAAACCTCCGAATGCAATCGGACCGGCAAATAAGTAGATCATCAACGAGCCATGCATAGTAAAAAGCTCATCATACTGATGTTGCGAAACGACAGTTAGGTCAGGGCTGAAAAGCTGAATCCTAATAATCTCAGCCAAAATACCCGCAATCACAAAAAACACCAGAGCGGTAACCGTGTTGTTAAGACCTATTACCTTATGGTCTGTCGAAGTAATCCACTTCAAAAAACCCGACGGTTCGTTATGATGGCCCGAAGAATGGTTTTCGTGTGGCTCCTCGCTGGTTGCTTCCGGTCGCTCTAATGTGGTAGTCATAAATTATTTCCTGATCAATTCTCTAATTTAACGGCACTCTGAATTTATAGCCAAATATAAAACACCATCTTTCGATTTTGCAATTATATATCAGCATTTTAGATAATTGGATTAACTAATATTCTAATCAAAAACTACGACAAAAAGATTCATTTAATAAAACAAAAAAGCGGCCAATCCGTTTGAATTGACCGCTTGAAGCTAAATCGTATATTTTAGTTTGATCGCTTTAATCCTGCACGCTCTCCGCGGGAAATAAATTTCATGGCCATTTTACGGCTTGCCTCATCTATCATCTCATCGCCAAACATAACCGCACCTTTTCTATCTGATTCTGTTGCTTGCTTATAGGCATCAATAATAGCCCACGCCTTGTCAAACTGTTCCTGTGTCGGCGAATATATTTCATTTATCAGGGTGACCTGATCAGGGTGAAGCGCCCATTTGCCATCATATCCCAACGTTCTGGTTCGCATACAATAATCTCTCAAGAGATCCAATTCTTTAATCTTTAAGAACGGCCCGTCAATTACCTGAAGTCCGTTTGCACGACCTGCCATCAATATTTTATTAAAAACATAGTGAAAATGGTCGCCGGGATAGTCGCTGATTTGAACACCCCCGGTGAGAACGGGCATCTCCATTGAAGCTGCAAAATCCGCCGGACCAAATACAATTGTTTCCAATCGAGGCGATGCGGCACAAATTTCTTCTACGTTGATTAATCCCAGGGCGGTTTCGATCTGGGCTTCGATACCAATATGTCCGACCGGTAATCCGGCATTCTTCTCAATTTGAGTTAAGAGCAAGTCCATAGCTACTACATCAGAAGCCGTCTGAACTTTGGGCATCATTATCTCGTCAAGTCTTTCACCGGATCCGGAAACTACATCGATAACATCTCCGTAAGTCCAAATAGTATCCCATGCATTCACTCTTACGCAAAGTACACGATCACCCCAATCAAGGTTTTTTATAGCATCTACAACTTTATTGCGCGCTTCAACTTTTTCAAGTGGCGCCACCGAATCTTCCAGATCTAAAAAGGTCATATCCGCCTGAATCGTCGGACCCTTCTGTAAAAATCTTTCCGAGGAGCCCGGTACAGATAAACAACTTCTTCTTGGTAAATCTCTTGATCTTTTTGACATGATTATAGCTTAGGTCTTTTTTTGAATAATATTTTAAAGATCGGCATAGCGCGACATTTTAGGATTGTAGTCAACCGAATATTAATTAATCTCAGCTGTGGAGTCTCATCGACCAAACCAATTCTACCTTAAAGATATCTAAGTCAAATATCCTATCAGAGCGACAAAAACGACGGACCTCATTAGGCTCAAATATTTTCTCTGAAAAAGTCCAAAGTTCGTTGCCAAGCAATTTCCGCAATCGCTTTATTGTACACTTCCGGACGATCATCATTAAAGAATGCATGATCGACCCCGTCATAGATTATAAGTTCGTTTTCTTTATTCAAGGCATTTAACTCCCCTTCAAAGGCTTTAACACCTTCCGGAGTGAAATAACCGTCCATTGCTGCATAATGACCGAGAACCTTAGCCGATAGCTTAGAATAATCGGGCTTGGCATCCTGCCAAGGTATGATTCCATAGAACGGTACAACCGCCTTCACGACATCAGGTCGCTGACATGCCAGAACTAATGCCAACCCTCCGCCCATACAAAATCCGGTCACACCCACTTTATCGGACCCTGTTCTTCTCAACAGTTCGTCTACCGCTCCGGACATCACTTTAGCGGCATCTGACATCTGCATCGCCATCATCTCTTTAGCGGCCTCATCGGGCTCTCTTGCGACCCTTCCGTTATAAAGATCAGGCGCTAACGCATTGAAACCAGCAGTAGCAAATCTGTCACAGACATTTTTTATGTGATCGACCAACCCCCACCACTCCTGAATAACTACCACACTTTTAGCATCAGGCGCATCACTTTTGGCAAAGTAACCCGACGCATCAGTGCCATTTGACTTAAAACTTATTATCTCTCCCATAATTACCTTCCTCTGACTGCAGTTTTAACAATTAATTACTGTCTAACAGTTACCATTTTATGCCGTTGCGACAGTAGATTTTGCTCTGATATTTGATATTAGTTTTGATATCTGAAATTATTGGACATTTTGGATAAAATCCCGATAATGATCCGTATAATTTTAATCTTATTTCGCCTTACATAATTAATTGAAATTTTGATCCAATAGCTGTAATTCCTAACTTTTTGCTTGCCGGAGCAAATATTCCACAGAAAACAAGCTAATATGTGCCACCCAGCTTTGCATGATCCCATGAAATAATTTTTTCCGGAACGACTTTTATAGCCACCCGCTTATTTGACATTATTTCCACCTGTTTTTTGCCGTTCTCGTCCAAAATACCAAAGTAACGTTCATAAATACTCGAGCCAATCTCAATCAGCAAAGTCTTTTCATCAGACAAATCTGCCACACCTTTAATCTCAACACCCGCCAACGTATTGTACGTGGAGCCGGTTTCTACAAGACAAGTCAGCCTGGAATCTCTTCGCAAGTTAACGACTTTCTGCGATTTTGCGAAAGTCCACATCCCCAATGATCCATCCGAAAAAAAACCATACCACATCGCCACCAGATTTGGTGTTCCGTCCGCATTTATCGTACCGAGAGTCAGAGAATTTCTTCCATTTAAAAATAGTTCAATTTCGTCTTGATCCATTTTTATTAAATTACGTCTATTCATAAATATAGGTCCCTCTTGTTCTAAAAATCAATCCTACCTACTTCACGGGATTTAGCCATTATTGGCAAATGCACATCCCTTGCTTAAAAGTTTATCCCTCTGAAATATATTTGAATTCCTCATCGGGATTTAAATATAGAATTATAGATTATTTAGTCAAAAGCATTGCAATGCTAATAAAGGAGGACAAATGGGACTGTTTGACAAAATCAAAGATCAGGCATCAGGAATTTCATCTAAACTTGATGCCGGCATAAACCAGGCTCAATCCAAAATTGGAGAAGTTCAGGACAAAAGAAAGCGTGATTCATTGCTTCAGCAAATTGGAGAGTTGGCACTTCTTGAACATCGCAACCAGTCCGCTCCTGACGGCTTGGATAAGGTGAACGCACTTTTTGCCCAATTAGATGCTATGGACACGCCGGGCCCTCAATCTTAAGCTTAATAAAATTAATCTTTAGAGTGTTGAATCTTGTGATTCGAAATCCAAATAATCTTAATTGCTACAAATTGATGTAATCTATATATTGATTCGTCAACGGGTGTATATGGATTAATCTCCAGGCAGTACTAAATTCGTATCAAGATAACGGTGGCTAGATCTTTATTTTAAATATCGGTTTAGCCGATTAAATAATATCGGCTCATTTAAGATGACGCGTAACTATCCTGGCTTCATATTGGAAACATGCGATTTTAAAACAACCTTAAATCTCCGGTAGGCAGTAAATCTTTAATGAACCCATAACATATTAAGTTGGATCCCATATAAGTCGTTAATGATCGACATGAATTCAAGAATGAAGTGCAACGGTTATGTATTAATGAAACTCATCAAGGTATTGTAAAAAACTTCATAAGGACTTTCATGATCGAGAGTCTTTCGAGGCGATGATTTAGTTGTTCTATGGCTTTAATGATTTGGGCTTCTTTTATATTTGAAAAACTGCAATTTTTCGAAAAGTATTGTCGGAGTATACCCTTTGTGTTGTCATTTATCCTCCTTCCTCGGAATGGTATGGTTGGCAGACATAAATTGACGCTCCGAGTTATTTGGCAATATCCTTATGACAGGCAAATTCCTTGCCGTTGTCAAAGGTGATTGTATGGACGAACAGTTTTGTAGATAAGAGAAGCGAGTTGATGTCCATTAATATCCATTGCGGAGATTTAATATGAAGTTATCAGCCAGAGTTAAACCCTGACTTCCTATCCACCAAAGTCCCAAGATATCAAATCAATAATCGCATAAGTAAAAAACAAGCGATCCGCAAGTAACAATATCACGAAAATAAACTCATACACACCTTTCTACCGAGGGATAAAGGACAGAGTACGAAAATTATGTAACAAAGTCAGGATAAACAAGATTAGGCTATCTTTATTCGCAACTATTTAGCCTGGTGATGAAAACTTGTTTGTGATTTTCCTCGCCCACCGGATAATGTCTTGAGCGAAGTGATTTCTTTCAAAAATTAAGTTACACTGAATTATTTAGATGCGTGAATAATTGCGGCAGAAGTATCTCCTGCCTCCGTAAGCTGGAAATCCCTACGCGCACTACGGGCCCCGATAAACGGCTTCTCGAAGGCTAAATATGATATCAGTGAAATTGGAGCGGTAACACCAAGTCCAATAACAATACCAATTGGCACATTTAATAAGCCTCCATTAAATAATTGATCAACTCGAGGCAGTACTAAATTTTGAAGTACAGCTAGATTCCAAATGTACATGCTATATGAAATCATTCCGATAAATCTAATCCATTTTTTTTCTAAAAAACGCTTCCACGACTTCCACCCTTTTACAACTCCAAGCAATATCGCTCCATAAGCTACTCCAGACAATTGATCAATGGCGACGTACCCATAACGCCAATGGTAGAGCTTGAACTGGCTGAGTGCCGCCAACAATCCAAGAAGTAGAACTCCTCCGACTCCCAGTCCTTTCCAGACTCTTTGCCAGTTTTGATTCGCCCATGGTCCTTCTGAAGCCGCTACATAGCAAAGGCTAGCCACCATGCCCACTCCAAAAACAGGCAAGTATTGGAACATTTCCGGTGCATGTACAAATTGCTCAAAGTGACCACCAAGCTTATGCAAGAGCAAAGAGGCAGCATAGGCTACAATCGATAAACATCCTATGCTGGCAAAGATTGCAATTGCAAATATATATTTGGCCCGACGTATTGATGCTACCAGGAGCCCTGCAATGAAGGGTAAAGCAAGGTAGTATTGAACTTCGATTGCCATAGTCCAATATACTGGGTTGATACTCATTTCGGTGGATTTAAATAAATTATTGGCTAATACAATATGCAGGCCAATGTCTTTAGCGCTAAATACCGAATTTCTCGTGATTGATATTACAATCACAAAGATTGCTAATGTTGCCCAATAGGCCGGTAAAATACGCAACGCTCTGCGTTGAAAAAACTTAGAGGTTGAAGGAAAGCTCCTATGGAGTAATGCTGCTTTCGCATAGGGCAAAAATAATAAAAACCCGCTTAAGACAAAAAACAAATTTACGCCTGTCCCCAATAGAGACCAGCTTGCCATACTTTGTTGCAATAAATGATTTTTGTTTGAATAAAATTCCAACACATGGAGTAGGACTACAAAAAGAATGGCACATCCCCGAAGTCCATCTAATGAATCAATATTTCTTCCATCAGCAGGTGTCGGCCGTGATTTTTCAAGAAATCGTTCCCATGCATTACAACAAAAGGCTCTCATTAGGGCAACAAGCAATCTTCAGCCATAATTATCCGTCTAACTAGTACGACCATTCATTCCGAGTTTGTAATCTACTATCGCTCATTTTGCTAAAGCATCACCCATTGTCGAAATTAATTCTACCCTATCCTACCCATAGATACAAACATTATAAGTAATTTATTCACAATAAATAACTCCGCCAAAATAAGCTAGTAGCACTTGTTGGCAACGATTGAAATCGGTCTCATCAACATCAGCTATTGGTTGGTTTTTAAATGTTGTTATTCGGCAACGGGTGAGGTTCCGTTATGAAATACCCAATTCCCTTGCAATTTGTGCTTCTGATTTTGAGGTTGAATAAACAAGATTAAATGCATCTTGAATAAATTCTTCACCATAATCCACTTTTGGTTTTCTGGTTTTTTTTCCATACTTTCAATTATCCTCCATTTCTAAATTAAAGTCTGTTAATTTATAGAGTAATTTCTGTACGGGTTTTGGGGGTAGGCACAGTGCTATGCAGACTAAATAACCAATGCAATCAACGAGCTACTACACATTGATTTATAAAAGAAATATCTAGCGCTAAAAGACATCAGATCAATAGCCGCAGAATTAAAAAAATAGCCGATTGTCAAATAATAATATCACGAAAATAAACTAAGAGATACCCTCTAAAAGGGATATAGGGCAAAATACCGAAATTAGGTACTAAGGACAGTTAAAATATACAACATCTTAAAACATTATTAAAACATCATGTCCGAGCAAGCAATCGAAGTAACAGATATCTCTAAAACATTCGCAAAAGGAAAAGTCAAAGCCCTTGACGAAGTAAGTTTTACCGTTGAAACCGGTACGGTACTGGGACTTTTAGGACCCAACGGAGCCGGAAAGACCACAATCGTCAGAATCTTAACAACCATACTAAAACAGGATTCCGGCACCGCAAAGATATTCGGCCTTGATCTAAGCTCGCAATCGCATGTAATAAAGCGTCTGATCGGACTTGCCGGGCAATATGCCGCAGTTGACGAGAATCTTACCGGATTTGAGAATTTGGTAATGATTAGCCGGCTTACCCATCTAAAAAAGTCCGTCGCAAAGACACGATCACTTGAACTTTTGGAACAGTTTGATCTAACTTCGGCTAAAGACAGACCATTGAAGACGTATTCGGGGGGAATGAGAAGAAGGTTGGATTTGGCGGCATCATTGGTCAATAATCCCAATTTACTCTTTTTGGATGAGCCAACTACGGGTCTAGATCCACAAAGCAGGTTAATGCTTTGGGACTCCATCCAACAGTTGGTCAAAGATGGAACAACAGTACTTTTAACCACTCAGTACCTTGAAGAAGCAGATAGATTGGCGGACCAGATTATTGTAATTGATCACGGAAAGGTGATAGCAAATGGAACACCAAGCGACCTTAAGGCGCAGTTCGGAACGAGCATAATTTCGGTGGAGCTACAAGACAATAATTCAGCTGAATTAGCCAAAGCTAAGATTCAGGATTCAATATCAAACAAACTAATTGTGGACAGAAATGTTCTAAGGATCATATCCAATGACGGACCCAAATTGGCTCTGGATGTACTCAGAATCATCGATGCAAATAGCATTAATTTGGCGGGTCTTAACATAAGCGAACCAAGTTTAGACGACGTCTTTTTAACCTTAACCGGCAAAACAATCGAGGAATAACAATAATCATGACCACAATCATTGAACAAAAAACCCAGTCAAATATTATGAAATCCGTCAAATGGTTAGCCGCGGATACCTTGACCATTACAAAGCGCAACCTTATCTCATATACGAGGATACCTCAGGCACTTTTTTTCTCCACCTTACAGCCTGTCATGTTTGTTTTATTGTTCAGATATGTGTTCGGCAGTGCGATTCCGATCAAAGGCGTTCAATATGTGAATTATCTTATTCCGGGCATCTTTGTTCAGACAGTACTTTTCGGATCCGTTTCAACCGGGATCGGTCTGGCAGAAGATCTGCAAAAGGGAATCATCGAGAGATTTAAAGCATTGCCAATGTCAAAAATGGCCGTTTTAATGGGTCGGACAATAGCTGACTTAGTCAGGAACATATTGGTCGTTATTATAATATCGGGAGTAGGTTTTGCCGTGGGATTCAGAATACAGACTTCTGTTGTGTCCTTTGTGGCTGCTCTTTTGCTACTGCTATTGTTCTCATTTGCCATAAGCTGGGGATTTACGATCGTTGGCCTAACGGCCCCAAACAGCGAAACCGCACAGGTAATGAGTTTTCCTCTGATATTTCCTTTAACGTTTGCGTCTTCGGCCTTTGTTCCGGTAGCAACGATGCCAACCTGGTTGCGCGAATTTGCAACATACCAGCCGGTGTCGGTCTTGGTGGACGCGTCGCGTAAACTGATGGTAAATTTTCCGGCTAATGTTTCAAACTGGTCGTCAGTAGAATCAATCTTCTGGTCACTGGGAGCTGTCGTCGTATTGTTGCCCCTTGCGGTTTATAAATTCAGCAAGACGGCATAACTACTAAGCCAATTATTTATCAGATCATTTTTTTCAAATAAAGACCGGTATAGCTTTCGGCAACTTGAGCAATTTTTTCGGGAGTCCCCTTTGCTATGACCTTACCTCCCTTATTTCCACCTTCGGGTCCCAAGTCGATAATCCAATCCGCACACTTTATTACGTCAAGATTATGCTCAATAACCACAACCGTATTGCCGTTATCCACCAACTTCGATAAGACCGTAATCAACTTAGCGACGTCATGCATATGAAGACCGGTTGTTGGCTCGTCAAGGATATAAAGAGTGCTACCCGTTGACTTTCTGGCGAGCTCTGAAGCCAATTTGACGCGCTGTGCTTCACCACCGGATAAAGTGGTTGCACTCTGACCTAACTTGATATACCCGAGACCCACCTCAACTAGAGTATCAAGATAACGCGAAATTGACACCTGGTCCTCAAAGAGCCCAATAGCCTCCTGGATAGGCATATTTAATACGTCTGCAATATTTTTTCCGTGATACATAATCTCCAATGTATCCCGATTAAAACGGCTTCCGCCACAGACCTCACAAGGAACATAAACATCGGGCAGGAAATGCATTTCTATCTTTATCGTACCGTCACCTTCACAGGCCTCACACCTTCCACCGGGAACGTTGAATGAAAATCTCCCGGGCTGATAACCTCTAACTCTGGATTCACGTACCTGAGAAAAGAGAGTTCTAATATGACTAAAGACTCCCGTATACGTAGCCGGGTTTGACCTGGGGGTTCTGCCTATGGGGGCTTGATCTATATCGATCACCTTATCGATATAGTCAATTCCTTCGATGGACTTATGCCTTCCCGGTACAGCAACTGTTGATCCGAGTGCCTGATACACCCCTTTGTAGAGTATATCGTTAATCAGGGTAGATTTACCGGATCCGGAAACTCCGGTAACGGCCACAAATGTCTCAAGAGGGATATCTATTGAGACATTTTTAAGATTATTTTCCACCGCTCCTACGATCTTAAGTTTGCGAGTAGTGGGTTTGCGTCTTTTTTTAGGAATGTCGATTTTAAGAGCGCCGCTTAGATATTTACCGGTAACTGACTCAGTGGAATTTTCAAGATCCTTCGGCGTACCGGCAAATATTATCTCTCCGCCGTGTTCCCCGGCGCCCGGGCCTATGTCTACGACATAGTCTGCTACTTTTATAGTCTCTTCATCATGCTCCACCACCAAAACGGTATTACCGATGTCTCTCAGATGAATTAAAGTATCAATTAGCTTTTGATTGTCCCTCTGGTGCAGGCCGATTGACGGTTCGTCAAGTACATACAAAACTCCCACCAGCCCCGAACCAATTTGGCTTGCCAACCTGATTCTTTGAGCTTCGCCACCGGCTAGAGTTCCGGCGGATCTGGCAAGATTTAAATAATATAGCCCGACCTTGTCCAAAAAATTTAATCTGGCTACGATCTCTTTGAAAATACGGTCGGATATCAAACGTTCTTTATCCGTCAATTTAAGATTCTGGATTACCCCTATCAAATCGTCAATGGACATGATGCACAGATCGGCAATTGAAAGTTCATTTATTTTCACGGCAAGTGAATCGGGGTTCAGTCTTGCCCCGTTGCAGGAATCACAGGTAGTCTCTTTCATATAACCCTGTAGCGACTCTCGTGAACCATCGGTTTCAGCTTCTTCGAGCTTTGCTTCAAGCCAGGGGACAATACCGTTGAAGGTCGTATTGAAGCCGCGATCAGCTTCATATCTATTTCGATATCGAACCGTCATATCAACATTTTCTGCATAATAAAGCATATCTTTTTGCTTTTTGGTGAGCGTCTTAAAAGGCTTGTTTATCGGTATAGCGTTTTGAGCACAAAATGCCTCCAATATTGACCGATAAAAAGAGTTCCTCGAACGCGCCCATGGGACAATCGCACCCTGCAAAATGGAAAGGTCCTGATTCGGTACTACCTGAGATTCGTCAACTTTGAATCTCGTACCTATTCCCGAACAGATTTTACAGGCACCATAGGGACTGTTAAAAGAAAATGACCTTGGAGCCAGCTCCTCAAAAGATCTCTTACACTTTGTGCAGACCAGATTTTTGCTAAAAGAGATAATATCCCCTTTCGAATAAGATTCCTTACCCGAGTTAAGATCTTCAACGATTTCAATTTCTACAAATCCATCGGTCAACTCTAATGCTGCTTCGATAGATTCGGTCAATCTGCGCTTTATTGAAGATTTGGCGACTACTCTGTCGACAATAACCTGAATTGTGTGTTGGTCGTATCTTGCTAAATTTTGAATCTGAGAGTCGTCCAGAATCTCGACAACTTCGTGATCAATCTTAAGGCGCTGATAGCCTTTTTTAGTAAGATCCTTGATCAAGGTTCCGTACTCACCCTTTCTTCCTCTGACCACTGTCGCTACGATCCAATATTTAAGACCTTCCGGGAGTTTTAAGAGTGAATCCACAATATCCTGAGGACTCTGCCTGCCAATTTCGATTTTACATTTGGGGCAGTACTGATGGCCTACTCTGGCATACAACAACCTAAGATAATCATAAATTTCCGTAATT
>DAIDJA010000028.1 GCA_027451605.1 Acidimicrobiales bacterium | reverse complement strand
CGATCTGGTAGAAAATCGACTGACCGAGCTATGGTCGATAATGGAGTATCTGAACCCCGGACTCCTCGGCTCCAAATCGGGATTTAAGACTAAGTTTTCTATTCCAATTGAGCGTTACGGCGATAACAATGCCGCAAAAAGGCTCAAAACAATAACTGCACCTTTTATCTTGAGACGATTAAAGACCGATAAGAAAATCATTTCGGACCTTCCCGAAAAACTTGAGATGAAAGTTTATTGCAATCTTTCCGCAGAACAGGCATCCCTTTATCAATCTGTAGTAAATAATATGATGAATTTTATCTCCGGCGCAGACGGTATGGAAAGACGAGGTCTAATTTTAAGCACGCTGCTCCGTCTAAAACAGATTTGCGATCATCCGGCACTCTTTTCTGTCACCAAAGATAATTTGTTCAAAAGATCGGGGAAGCTTGATCGTCTGGAAAGTATCGTCGAAGAAATTGTATCCGTGAATGAGAAGGCAATAGTTTTTTCTCAGTTTGCCGAGATGTCAACCATGCTTGCGGACTATTTCTCAACAGAAAAAGCAATACCAACCGCACTGATTAAAGGAGACGTATCAAAGGCCAGAAGAGATGAAATAGTTGAGAGGTTTCAGGGTGATGGCGGACCTACAATTTTGGTGTCGAGCCTTAAGTCGGGTGGTGTTGGTCTTAACCTCACTGCGGCCAACCATGTTATTCACTTTGATAGGTGGTGGAATCCAGCAGTTGAGGATCAAGCAACTGATCGTGCTTATAGAATTGGGCAGACAAAGGATGTGCAACTAAGAAAGTTAATTTGTGTTGGAACCCTTGAAGAGATGATCGACGATGTTATAGAAGGTAAGAGGACCTTATCCAAGAAGGTAATTGGTACCGGAGATGGCTGGCTGACAGAACTTTCGACCGACGATTTAATCTCAGTCATAAGGCTTTCCTCTGAAGCAATGGAGGAAATTTAAAGTGGCAAGATCAGGTTGGTACGGAGGTTATGAATTTTACGAAAAACGCTCAGCTATCAAAGCCGATGGCATTAAGTCTAAAAGTCGCTCCGGAAACGTCGCCGAAACCTGGTGGGGAAGAAATTTCATCTCAGTTCTCGAGAGTTTTGGAATTGGAGCACGACTCAGCAGAGGAAAATCATATGCCCGGCAAGGTCAAGTTTTAACACTTGATTTTGCACCCGGTGTTATCTCAGCACGAGTTCAGGGTTCCAGGAGAACCCCGTATAAGGTGACGGTGAAATTGCACGCTCTCACGGAGAAAGATTGGGAAAACGCGGAGTCGAAAATGGCTGAAAGCGCACTGTTTCTTGCCAAACTTCTTGGAGGTGAAATGCCGGCCAATATTGATGAAGTCTTCAAGGCCTGTAATATCTCATTACTTCCCCAAAAGCCCTCAGACTTAGCTACGGAGTGTAGCTGTCCGGACTGGAGCAATCCCTGCAAGCATGTCGCCGCTGTACTGTACCTCGTCGGTGAACGTCTTGATGAAGACCCTTTCCTTATCTTTGCTTGGCGCGGACGTTCCAAAAAAGAACTATTGGAATCTCTGTCGACACAGCAAGGAGTTATTAAATTTGCCATTAGAAAACGATCAGAGTCGACTTCATGGCAAAATGCGGTTATATCTGAAGTTAAAGTTGAAAAATTGACCCCAAAAACCTACTGGAAGATAGCAGATATTCCCGAAATAAAACGATATCTAGTTGAACCTGACGAATACGGTTTTAGGGCTAAGGCTGCACTTGACGGAGCAAAGGATCTTCTAAAAGTCGAATTAGGAGTGCCCGATTTGATGTCAATACTTGAACCGGCCTATGATGCTTTCCCCAAACTGAGCATGCTCTTGGAAAATGAAGAAGACTGAAATAGGAATACTCTTTGGTTAGAAAAACTCACCTCGGCTAAGGACGTAAAAGTGCAAGTTTTTGCTGACCTATCTTTGAATGTGCAAGCATTCAACTTGTCGTCCAAAGCCTAAACTTATTTATGCTTTTGCCCGGTCAATGATATCTATATTTCTTGCAACAATCTCATCATTTAGCTTATTTAATTTAAGTCTATAGGCGAAATCTACTTTGTCTGAAAGATCTTATTTTGTGTAGCTTTATCGGCCCCTTTGATTATCTTGAATTCGTACAGGGATTAAAATAGATTTGTACAAGCAGTACGATCTTCAGTAAATTTGGTAATTATAAATTTAGGATAAATTGTTGAATCTAAATTGAGTTGATATATTTCGATCTGCACAAACTAAAAATTACTGCATGGCTGAAATTTGAAACATGGCTCAAGATTGTTTGCGAGCGGATAAATTTGAGAAGATCTAAATAACAGGCAAAAAATGAACAAAATTTTATTGATAAACGGACCAAATTTATCACAACTTTCTATACGCCAACCGGAAGTGTATGGCAACTTGACACTGTCCGACTATGAAAATATGGCTAAAGAAGCTGCGTCGTCATTCGGTTTAGATCTTCAATGTTTTAATTCGGAGTCAGAATCCGAAATAATAAGAGTGATTCACGACGCAAACAATAAATACGAAGGATTAATAGTAAATCTCGGAGCCCTGACACACTACTCCTGGGCTATCGGCGATGCGTTAAAAGGTTATCGTGGGAAAGTAATCGAGTTGCACATCTCAAATCCCGCAGCACGTGAACCTTATCGTCAAATTTCGGTTGTTGCGTCCTCCGGCAGCGGTTCGATAGCAGGATTCGGACTGTTGGGTTATAAAATAGCCGTCTTTGCCTTAAAAGAGTTATTTGAAGCCAGTGGTCAATAGTCAGCATAGGCCGTTGACTATTTGAGCCTCTTGTGGCACGGAAAAATAAAGGACAAAATGAAACGAGTATCGGAAATTAACCTGGATAGTTTGCCTACAATGGCTGTCGATAAACGATTGCCGAAGTTGGTGGAATTAATTCAGAAAGCAGGACTGGATGCTCTCTTAATTACTAATCTTAACAACATAAGGTATCTGACCGGTTTTAGCGGATCGGCTGGCATTTTGGCTGTTACCAAAACGGCAGATGCCGTTGTTTATACTGACGGTCGTTACGGAATCCAAATACGCCAAGAGTTAAGTGATGCCAATGTTAAAGCGGAGATAGCGGTTTGTTCTCCCAAGTTGCAAATTAAAGGTTTGACAAAATTTGTTAAAAATTCCAAAAAGATAGGAGTGGAAGGTCAACATATAGCTTTCGATACCGTAACTCGATTCGCATCCCTGTTTGAAGGATCCGACGTTGTTTCCTCAGGCAATCTTGTTGAACAGCTTCGATTGGTAAAAGATGACGGGGAAGTTGCTCGGATACAGGCTGCCTGCAGTTGTGCCGATAGTGCCTTTGAAATGGCTTTGCCTTTGGTGAAACCGGGAGTTTCCGAAATTGATTTTGCCGCCGAATTGGACTATAATATTCGCCTTACCGGAGCTTCGGGAAATTCATTTGAATCTATAATCGCTTCAGGTCCAAACGGAGCACTTCCTCACGCAAAACCGACTGCCAGAAGATTTCGAGAAGGTGACTTGGTAGTATGTGACTTTGGGGCGATGGTTGACGGCTATTGTTCTGATATGACAAGAACGGTTGCAGTAGGCAAGCCTAATCCAAAGCTTACAAGGATATATCAAATTGTTAAAGACTCTCAAGAGTCGGGTGTCAATTCTGTTAAACCGGGGATAACTACCACCAAGGTCGACAAGATTTGTCGAGACTATATTGGCACTAAGGGATTTAAAGAGTATTTTACTCACTCAACCGGACACGGTGTGGGTTTGGACATACACGAGCTCCCGTGGGTGGCCTCTTCTTTTTCAACTAAACTGGTTGAGAACATGGTAGTAACCGTTGAACCGGGAATTTACCTAAAAGATCTGGGTGGTGTAAGGATTGAAGATACCATCGTCGTCACCAAAGACGGAAACAAGATCTTGACTAATTCAAGTAAGGAGTTAACAGCATGAGCAGCATTTCTACGAACGATCTTAAAAACGGAATGGGGCTGGAACTTCCGGAAGGTTTGTTTACGGTCATTGAATTTCAGCACGTAAAGCCCGGCAAGGGTGGTGCTTTCGTAAGGACCAAGCTCAGAAATGCCAGAACTAAAGGGGTCTTGGAAAAGACTTTTCGGGCAGATGAGAAAGTTGAGCAGGCCGTTATAGATAAGTCTGAAATGCAATATCTCTACAAAGACGGAGACAATGTGGTCTTTATGGATGAACAAACTTATGAGCAGATAAGCGTTGATACGGTAACGTTGGGAGAGGCCGTTTCATATCTGAAGGAAGGGGAATCGGTTAGTCTTCAGCGTTATAAAGACGAGGTGATAGGTATTGAACTTCCGGCAGCCGTTGAACTTTTAGTGGTGGAAACCGAACCCGGTATTCAGGGAGATCGGGTATCTGGGGCTAGGAAACCGGCAACGTTGGAGACCGGCCTCATTGTACAGGTTCCTCTGTTTGTAAATCCGGAGGAGAAGATCAAAGTTGATACCAGGACCGGCGAATACCTAACAAGAGCATAGGTCAGAATTTTGTGATTAACGTTGCAAGAAAACCTGTGTCAACATCAAAAGAACATCTAAACTCAATAAACAGGGAGCGAGTAATCGAATTCCTGTATAAAGTCGATCTTTTGGGAATTGATGATATTCAATGTCGTAAAGATTTTGAAGGTTGGCCCAAAAGCTATGCCTACGCAATAACTGTCTTAGACAACTATTTAAAAAACTCTAAGGAGATTGACGATTTAATTCAAGATAATCTAATTGAATGGAAGTTGACTCGATTACCGTTTATGGATAGAGCAATACTTAGAGCGGGATTTTCAGAGCTATTGCTTAAAGCAGTTCCCGACGGAGTTATATTAAGTGAAGCCGTAAAGTTGGCAAACGAATATTCCGGGGTGGAATCACAAAGCTTTGTGAATGGTGTTCTGGCTAAATTTGTAAAGAAATTTAAAGATTAGAATATCACTGTACTGAACAAAACTTATTAGTTCGACTGTTTGTTATGCAAAATATACATGCAACGTATCGATTGACAGTTAGCCATTCCCGATAACATTGTTTGAGATTAGATCTTGATAGTGAGACTCGTTGAAGTTTTGGATTTGATCTTAAAAAATCGAACCCAATGTGGTGAGATATTTACAATATTATTGGACGGAATCTAGTCTGGGTGATATATATCATATGGTGACGAGAATCCATTCCTGAATGTTTCAGTCAAGAAATTGTGAATCGGAAGTCGTCAGAAATTCAGTTAAATCTATTACATTAGTTCTTTCACAACGTTGTAAATCTGGCACAGTATGCTATAATTACTAGTATGATACTTCGACAGAAGTTTGAACTTGTTCGCCAAAGATTGAACCAATTCCCGGCAGTAGCCATACTTGGTCCGCGTCAGGTGGGAAAAACTACATTGGCGAAGCAAATCGGTAGCCAGATGCAATCTATATATTTGGACTTGGAAGATCCAAGCGACAGAGACAAATTTAGTGATGCAAAACTATATCTGTCAGGCCATGAGGACAAGCTGGTAATATTGGATGAGGTACACAGGGCTCCCAACTTATTTCAAGTTCTTCGCGGAATAATCGATAGTCGCATACAACGAAATGTTAATGAAGGCCGGTTTTTATTGCTGGGGTCGGCTTCGATCGAACTGCTCAAACAGTCTGGGGAGTCGTTGGCAGGACGGATCGCTTATATTGAACTCGGGCCTTTTGGCGTGGGTGAAATTGACGCCAATTCGGTCGAAAGATTATGGATCAGAGGAGGATTTCCAAACAGCTACTTAGCTGTCTCGGATGCAACAAGTGAGATTTGGCGCCAAGACTTTGTTTCAACCTATCTGGAGCGAGATATTCCTCAAATTGGCCCGCGTATACCTGCTGAAACATTACGTCGCTTCTGGAGCATGCTGGCTCATGTGCAAGGAGGAATTCTTAATTCCGCTCAACTTGCCCGAAGCCTTGGAGTCGACGGGAAAACTGTTGCGAGATATTTAGATCTACTGGTTGATCTATTACTTGTTCGGCGATTGCAACCGTATTACGTCAATGTGGGGAAGCGCTTAATAAAATCGCCAAAAATATATTTACGCGATAGTGGAATTGTTCATTCTTTACTAAGACTTGGTGACCGAGAACTTGTACTAGGTCATCCTGTAGCAGGAGGGAGTTGGGAGGGATTTGTTATAGAGAATTTATTAAATGTTTCACAGGATCGTGTGACGGGATACTTTTATCGCACATCGGCGGGGGCCGAAATCGATCTTGTTCTTGAAATGCCCGGAGGCGAACTTTGGGCAGTGGAAATTAAACGAGGGTTAAGGCCGACAATCGATAAGGGATTTTACATAGCCAAAGCTGACATAAAGCCCGAGAGGAGTTTTGTCGTATATTCGGGAGAAGAACAATATGCCAAGAAAGACGATGTTGAAGTTATTGGATTAAATAACTTGGTTTCGCTAATTTCAGCGGCTACTAATTAAGAAAGAAGCATACCAAATAGTTTCGACCGGGAATTGATTTCTAAGGGCGAAGGTTTGAATAATTTCCTTCGACTCAATCATCGGAGAGAGCTATTAAAGAAAAACTTTTTACAGTTAACTTGCAACATTGTCCAAACTAAACAAACCGTTGATCTAAATTTTCTTTATAACACTTAAGATTGTGGTACCTTCGTTTTTAATATTGATCTTCAATGATATGGATTATTACTGAAATATTTAATCCAGACGGATCTAAGTAATCGTTAAAATACAGCTCTGTTGATTGAATACATATGTTCAAATTACTTTCGACGGTAGTTATAACGGTCTCTGTCGCGGCAGTGCAAAAAGTAATCAGCCTGGAAAAGTTTAGAAAAAATGTGGAAATTTCTTAATTTTGCTTGACATTAAAATAAATAAGTGATAACTTTAACTCAGTTGATGACAACAGAATTTCGATTTTGCAGTTGATGTTCTTAGAAAGATAGGGTGTAAAGTTGAAGGTGGCTTACGATAGTTCAAATATTCCGGTGGTAGTAGGGAGGCGTACACGATCTACCAAATTACGTCGAATATTATTGAGTTTGTTGATCTTTCTGGTAATTGAGTCAGTACTTTTTCCAATTTCCTTATTTTTGAGTACAAAATTTGCAAATGCAGTAAGTGTGGATCAGTATGATGATAACGCTAACGGATGTTCTGATGATGGATATTATTCCGTAATTTCAATTACGGATTCTTTGGGTACCAGTTATTATGATGATTTCGGTCAAATTCTGAACGATCATGGGATCTCTCCATATTATGGATGTTCCGCGATGGGAGAACAGGGTAGCAACTGGGTGCCTGTTGCAACTATTCCCAACATATCTCCAACATCTCAAAGTACACTAGGCGGCGGATCACATATCAATCCTTGCAATCCGTGTGGGCATGTTACTAAGAGTACGAAAGAACCAATTGATACCGGTGACGGAGACTACTACCACACCTTCAATGAGTTTAGCGTAGACGGAAGTGGAACATTACCTCTGTCTCTTTCCCTTACGTATGACTCTCAGTCAGCATATTCCGAGGCTTCAAATTCTTCGACGACGCCAGCTTTTGGTTATGGATGGTCATCCAATATTGACGAGAGTTTAACGCCCATTAACTATCCGACTCCGGGTTCGATGCTTTACACCGATTCAAACGGCGCTCAAGTGCCATTTATGAACTCAAGTTCTTCTACTTGTTATGGTTCCTATACCGGATGGCAAGGGCCTTCTGGTTCATCGGGGAATTTCTGTAGTTTTACTAATACCACGGCAACCCTTGTCGGAAATTATTCGAGCGGGAGTCTTACGGGATATACTTTGACTTCTGAAAACGGTCAAACGATTGATTTTAATGCCTCAGGTCAACTATCTGGAATTGGTACATTAAATGAACCCAATGCCATTTCTGTCTACCAGGGAGTTACTCCCGGCACAAATGGTTGTCCAAGTAGTGCTGCGTCTTGTACGGTTCTTAAAGATCCTTCAGGCGATAGCGAAGTTGCGGCATTCAACAGCGCCGGTAATATTTATCAAGTTACATCACCGGATAATCAAAATTGGGATTTCACGTACAACTTAAATAGTGATTTAACTTCGATCGTAGATCCTTCTGGCGGTGTAACGAGCTATTCCTATGATACTCAATCAGGGAATCCGTCACCTAACTACATCGTGAATTCCTTGAACACCATAGTTTATCCTAACGAGCAGGCGGGTCAACCGGACGCCGGCAAATCGACTTCTATTTTTTACTATCCGGGAACAAGTTGTCCTTCCGTTATTAATCCTACGAACATTGATGATGGATTCGCTTACAAAGAAATTGAAGGAGACGGGTCCACTACAACATTAGATTATTCGCAGCTATCAAATACCTCGGCTGCCAATTTGGGCACTGGATTGATCTCGAGTTGGATTCCTTCCGGAACAACACTAATAACTGAACCCAATGGTTCAGTCAGTGCAGACTCATATAGCTTTGGAGTGTTGGTATCCCACGAACAAAACTTTGGAACTAATACCGCTCGGCAGGAGAGTTATCAGCACGACCCCAGTTCGTTAATGGATACCGAAGATGTACTTCCTAACGGTACAGTAGTCACAAAAGGCTACGATTCCGGACTGTCCGTTGATTCTGAAACTGACTCATTGGGAAACGTTACTAAGACATCTTACAATGGCCTAAATGAACCTACCTGTACCGCTTCTGCTGATGCAATCGCTGCAAATTATAGCTGTGCCTGTACAAGTTCTTTGACAACGTCATTATCCAGAAACCAAATTCTCTTGCGTTGTCTTCCTGTAACACTTCCGCTTCCTCCGAATCCGGGGGTTTCAGTGGCATCGCAGGATCAACATTACGGTGTGTCTTTAAACTTCTATGACTCAAGCGGAAACAGAACAGCTCATGTTGACGCCGATGGGAATGTTACGATATATGCATATACAACCGGCACCGGAGGAGTGCCGGCGGGTTTACTCTACTGTACGATCCCCCCAATTATTTATGAATCCAATTTAATGACCTCGTGTCCGTCATATCCTGTTAGTGCAGCTGAGCAAAAAGGTTTAATAACCGAGACTTTTGATTCCAAAGGGGAAATGTTAACTCAGACTGACGCATCAGGCGGTACAACTACCTACACCTATGGCTCGCAGCTTGATCAACCTTTAACTACCACTGATCCTGAAGGGGATGTAACAAGTTATACGTACGATCAGGAAGGTCGAGTCATTTTGCAAAGTGTCTCGAATCCGGGAAGTACCTATTCTTCATATACGCAGTACGCCTATGATCTTAACGGAAACTTATTTTGTACGGTGCTTTCGAATGCCTACTCGCTGGGAGACAGGTGTCCATCTTCGGAGCCGACTGGAATTCCTTCGGCAAATTCCAATATATATCCCGGCGCTACGGTTGAAGAATATGACAGTCAGAACCAGGTTGTATATTCAATTAATTCCTTGGGGGGCATCACACAATATGCTTATGATCAGAGTGGCAACCAATATTGCGTGGTTAGCCCCAATGAATATAATGCCGGAATTAGTTGTCCTGCAACAGAACCGACTTCTCCGATTATTGCAGGTGCGGATCCCTACATGGGAGCTACTATAACGGAATTTGATTCGCTGGGAGACGTTATCGAAGTGGCTAATCCGTTGGGCGGTACAACTACAAATACCTTTGACGGAAGTGGAAATATCACTTCAACGACTGTTGATTCGGGCAATGGAAACGATCCGGCGAGAACAACATATTTTCAATATAATGCTGATAATGAACAGGTCGCATCGTGTATTGATCCCGATGGTGACGAAGGAGACTCTCCGGGATTATGCAACGGGGATACGGACGTGGCGGCAGATACTGGGAATACATCACAAGACACTTACAACCAAAGCTTTTACGACCCAAGCGGTAACGTATATTGCACAACCACTCTGTTAGACTCCGGAACTTGTCCATCATGGTCTGATACTTGGTTTACAACCCCTCCGTCAACGCCTGCTTCGGGTGTAAGTACTACATTTTTAGATCCAAATGGTAACGTGATACAGTCAACGTCGTCAGTTGGCGCAACTACATTGAGCTCATATGACCCAGCCGGAAACCAACTTTGTAGCGTTGATCCGGTAAACGTGAAAAACGGAACAACTTGTGGTGCTTGGACTGCAAGTTATCTTGAATTACGATCTTTATTGGGTATTAATAGAGTTGATGCAATGAGTTGCGTAGTTGACTCTTTAACCCAAAATTTAGTATGCGAAGCAGTAATTTCTACCTTCTCCGGCGCTATCTACGCCTTTTCATCTTGGACTGGGATTCAGTATCTTCCCTCGGACGTTGGTTCAATCACAAGTATATCCTGTGATAGTAACAAATTTTGCATGACAGTTGGAACTAGTAGTTCAGGCAGTCCGCAGATTTTAACAGGAACCTACTACGGATCAGCTCCATGGG
Organism: Acidimicrobiales bacterium; assembly: GCA_027451605.1. Lineage (GTDB taxonomy): Bacteria > Actinomycetota > Acidimicrobiia > Acidimicrobiales > JABEUL01 > JAJZNL01. The sequence goes on along the minus strand of DAIDJA010000028.1, from coordinate 427 downwards.
TAGATCAATCTTCTCTGATTCCGTCAACAATTGGGTCTTTGAATTCAATTGGATGTCAATATGCGACAAGTGATATCTGTTTAACAGGAGGTGAAAATACGTCAGGCGTAGCAGATGGCTTTATTTTTGACGATTCGACTAATCCCGCTACCATTTCAAGTCCAAACTTTATTTCAGGTTTGCAAAGTGTAACATCACTGACCTGTCCGACAACTTCCTTTTGTATTGTTACGGGAGCTCCGTCAACCGGTTCGTCAACTGAAGCACTTGTGTCAAACGGGAGTCTAATATCTTGGAATCCCGTTACCATCACCGGGGTTAACCAAATTAATTACATTTCTTGTGCAACTTCGACCTTTTGTGTGGGAAGTGCAACTACTAATTCCGGTAGTCCCGAATTAGTTTATTACGATGGTTCTTGGTCAAC
>DAIDJA010000027.1 GCA_027451605.1 Acidimicrobiales bacterium | reverse complement strand
ACACCCGTGAAGAAGATCAAAATATCCGGCGGATTCGCCGAGGCGTAGTTCGGTGACAAAATCCGGAAGTTCGTCGGCCGAATTGCAAATTGAGACTTTGGAGCCGAACTTATTTATGACTTCGCTCACGACGCCGTCAGACACTATTGCGACTGCGGAACTGTCTTCAATTAAGTTTTGCAGATCAAGATAGCCCAGATCCGCTAAAAATTTTTCTACATCGTTTAGCCCGGCATTCTTTGGCTCAAAATCAGTTTCAAATTCGTCCAAGTCGACGTCAAGAATTTTAGAAAACTTAAATGCTTCGTTGGCGACGCTAGGATAGGCGACAGCTGCCAGTTTGTTGTAACAGTCTTTTTTAAATTCTTTGACCCAAGCGGGACTGTGTTTGGATTCGATCTGTTCGTCAATAGATTTTTTTATTTTGCCCAATAGGATTTCGTTCAGAATTCAACCTCGAAAAGTAACCAAATATGTTTAACTATAATTCTAACATCCGCACTCATGATTTAAATCAAGGAATTCCTAAACTAAACTGGACAAAATGAGTGAAAATACAGAAAGTCCCTTCATGTTTAAAGGTTTCGATATCATCATAGAAGGAAATATAGCCACGCTGTTTATCGACAGACCAGAAAAGAAAAACGCCATGAATATGGACTTCTTTAAAAATCTACCCAAAGCAGTCAGCGCTCTGGATGATGCCGAAGAGGTTAGAGTTATTATATTGGCTGCCAAAGGCAACGCATTCAGCGCGGGACTTGATCTAACAGCCCTTGGCGACATAACTTCTAATACTTCGACTGAAGCATCTAATCGACCAAGTTCACAGGCAACTGTTTCAAAACGGCTTTATGAAAATATTAAATTCCTCCAAGAGTCTATAACTTCGGTGGAAAACTGTTCCAAGCCGGTAATAGCGGTGATCCAAGGTTACTGTCTTGGAGGGGGAATCGACTTAATTACCGCCTGTGACATGAGAGTGGGAACCTCAGATTCAATCTACTCAATCAGGGAGGTCAAAATGGCGATGGTCGCAGACCTTGGAACTCTTCAAAGGCTTCCCAGAATTATCTCCATCACACATCTCAACGAGCTTGCTCTAACAGGTAAGGACATTGAATCAAATTATGCCAGGGAGATAGGTCTCTTAAATTATGTCGGTACTGATTACGACGACGCAATGGAATATGCCAGACAAACTGCGGCCCAAATTGCGGCCAACTCGCCACTTGTGGTAGCGGGGATCAAAAAAACTGTCACTTCGTTTTTGTCGCAAGAAGTGCACAACAGGCTCGAAGACGTTGCCATGCACAATACCGCCTACATCACCTCAAATGACCTTATTGAAGCCGTAACCGCATTTTTTGAAAAGCGCGAGCCGAAATTTACCGGTAGCTGAGACTACCTCCGGCAAATTCACTTCTTTTTTCTGAAACTAAATTTACGATCCTTCTTTTTATTAAAATCAGATATTACTTGCGGACCCACCTCGTTAACCAACTCTTCGGCTGCATCGAGCACCGCATCCGCGTCATCGGAATCTATCTGTTCGGGTCTGTCTTCAAGTTTTGGCTCTATTAAAGTACCACGATGCCAGCCGGCATCAGCTAGTCGTCTGGTATACATCGGACAGTTGTCAGGACAGCTCCATGGCGCATCGGGAGCAAGTCCCAAAACACAAAATCTTGCAACCTCTCCGGAATTATATGTTCTGGATTGAAAGTTCTTACAGTCTTCTCTCATCGGCATAGTTTTATTTTAGTTAACCGTCCAGCATTCACAAGATCAGATACCGCAAAAACTAAAAGTAATTTGAGAATAATCGTAACTATTCAGGTCTCCAGTCCTAATCCCAGCAGAACATGTTCCGTTCATTGTTGAAGTTCTCAGTCCTCTTCTCTGAAACGTTGGCCCTGTTCAAGGTTTTATGTCTCCTTTTTAGCCATAATAACATTTTCTTACTTTCTTAGGTAGGTGAGTCTCCAATTTTTCCCGACCACTTCAATATATTATGCTTGCACTTGTCAGATTTGCTCTAATTTCTGACCTTATTACTGCACCTCCCGCTCCTAAACATTGAGCAGGAGGTGCAAATCATAACACTTAAATGATATTGTTTGAATAGCAATTAGATAGTTACAACACCATCTTTATATGACAAATGTAGCAAAGGAGTATAAATGGCAGCATTTATAGCAGTCGTAGCAATGGCATTAGGTTTCTTTATCGGAATCATGTCGAGCTATTACCTGTTAAAAAATAAAAGCGCAAACAAAGAATCAGACAATAGCCTCCAGGTTATCGACTCAGTCTTTAATAACGCAACCACGCTTTTAATGTCTCGGCTTGAACACCATATAAATATTCTTGAATCCAATCGAAATTCCGCAATGACCGACCTCTACAATCAGCTCAGGTCGATGGAACACTCACAACGGGAGTTACAGCAGGAGACTTTGAAACTGCGCACCGCTCTTTCTTCCAATACGTTCAGGGGACAATGGGGCGAGATTCAACTTAAACGGGTAGTCGAATTGGCCGGGATGGTGGAACGTTGCGACTTCGATGTTCAGGTTCAAAGCTCTGATACCGAGAACAACTTCCGTCCGGACATGGTTGTACATCTTCCGAATGATTCGACGATTGTAGTTGATGCAAAATGCCCTCTCAATTCTTATTTAACGGCCTTGGATCAGCCTGATCAAAGTACCAAAGAGGAGTACTTTAAAAGACACGCAAAAGAGTTGGAAAAGCATATTTCGAATCTGTCGTCCAAATCCTATTGGTCGCAATTTAACAATTCGCCCGAATTTGTCGTAATGTTTTTGCCAAGCGAAGCAATCTTTTCTTATGCGCTCATAGCTCAGCCGGATTTAATTGAACGGGGAACGCAAAATAAGGTCATAATGGCAACACCCACTACTCTGATTGCCCTTTTAAAGGCTGTGGCATACGGATGGAGGCAAGACGAACTCAGTAAAAACGCTCAGACGGTCAGCATACTAGCGGCAGAGCTTCATTCCAGGTTAATTAAGTTCAATGAATATTTCCTCAAGGTGGGAAAGTCTTTAAATTCTACGGTAGATACATTTAACTCTGCCGTAGGTTCTTTTGACTCTAGAGTCATGTCCACATTGAAAAAGTTCGAAAATCTATCGGGCACACAAACCGAAATTGAAAATCCCGAACAGCTTACAATAAAAGCAAAAGGATCTCTGTACCGTCCCGAGGATGAGAACTAGCCGATTGCGCCTTCCATTTGAAGTTCAATTAGCCTGCTCCACTCAACGGCATACTCCATCGGAAGAGTTTTCGTAACCGGCTCAATAAAACCGTTAACTATCATCGACATTGCCTGTTGTTCATTTAGACCTCTGGACATCAAATAGAACAGCTGATCTTCGCCTATTTTGGCAACTGTCGCCTCATGTCCGATCGATGCATCGTTTGCATTAACTTCCATTGTCGGCTTGGTTTCGGAAATCGAGAAATCGTCCAAGATTAAAGCATCGCATCTGACAAAACTCTTGGAATTCTTCGCCTCATCATCAACGTGAACCAACCCCCTATAGGTTGTCTTGCCACCGTCTTTGGAGATTGACTTCGATATGATTGTCGAAGAGGTCTCATTGGCATAATGATACATTTTTGCTCCGGCATCTTGATGCTGACCGCTTCCGGCATAAGCAACTGAAAGCACTTCTCCTGATGCCTTTGGTCCCATTAAGTAAACCGAAGGATATTTCATAGTCAAGCGAGAACCGATATTTCCGTCAATCCATTCAACGCGGGCTTCCGCTTCGGCCCTGGCCCTTTTGGTCACTAAGTTATAAACATTATTAGACCAGTTCTGAATCGTAGTATAGGTAATCCTGGAACCTTCTAAAGCCACAAGCTCCACTACGGCCGAATGCAAAGAGTCCGAAGAGTAGACAGGGGCCGAACACCCCTCCACGTAATGAACATTTGACCCTTTGTCGGCAATTATAAGCGTACGTTCAAACTGTCCCATATTTTCGGCGTTAATTCTGAAATAGGCCTGAAGAGGAAGTTCAACAGAAACATTTTCCGGCACATAAATAAACGAACCTCCCGACCAGACTGCCGAATTTAAAGCTGCAAATTTATTATCGTTCGGAGGAATTACCTTTCCGAACCACTGTCTAACCAGATCCGAATGCTCCCTAACTGCGGTATCCATGTCACAAAATATGACGCCCTGCTTCTCAAGATCTTCTCTGTTGCGATGATAAACAACCTCTGATTCATATTGGGCGGTAACCCCTGCCAGGTATTTTCTTTCGGCTTCGGGGATGCCAAGTTTTTCATAGGTATTTTTTACCGATTCGGGCAACTCATCCCATGCATTAACCTGCTTATCCGTTGGCTTAATATAATAAAAGATATCGTCAAAGTCCAAATCGGGCATATTGGTGGCGAACCACTTTAGCATCGGTTTTTTGTCAAAGCGTGTAAGGGCCTTGAGACGAAATTCTCGCATCCATTCCGGCTCCTTTTTCATCATCGACATCTCTTTGACTATCTCTTCATTTAAACCCTTTTTAGGTTTAAAGACGTAGTCTTCGGTGTCACTCCACCCTAACTTATACGGACCTATCCCAACTGAAGTCATAAAAATACCTACTTATAAAAGAACTGCTTGCCTGTTTCCATTAATTTTTTATAATTATATCCTAACAAGGAATATTGAGCTTCCTTGCTACTTCTGAGTAATATTACCTACATTGGTCGGGTAAACACCTATATTTATCCGTAATTAGTGCAAATAAAGGGAGTCTGACTTTAAAGATTCGATCGTAACCACATACTTCAATATAAATACCATAGGAAATTAGGCGTCAAGTTCATCGATAAAAAGTTCGATGAACCGTTCAGGATTTAAATCCGGAAGAGCTTCAATTTTTTCAGTGAAATTAAATCTACCGGAAAATTTGTCGGAAAAATCTTGTTCTACCAGTTCATAGTCGGTTATATCATCCATCTCTTTGAACCTGTTTTGCAAATTTATTCCAATATAGAAACAACTTCCAAACATGTTTCTGCGCTGAGATATTCCTACGACCTTTTTCTCCCCCCTGTATACCTCGCCAAAATTGCCATCCAAGTAGCACCATAATTTGCCATCAAAACTGCTCTCGAGCCGAGCTTGCCTGGCCTTAAACATATCGATATTGCCTTCAATGGTCAAAGGCCACCTTCTATTGATACCGTAAAACCTGTTTAACGCCAGTGCCAGCCTATCGCCCAAAAAATTGAAACTCTTTGTAAGATTTGACTCATGAAATTCATCTTCAATAGGAATCAAAAGGTTAAACCAAAAAAAACTTCCCGGGATAACCAGTACGGCTCCTCCCCCGCTTGACCTTCTGCAAAGAGAAATTCCATTGTCAAAATGGTCCTTCGCATATTTAAATTTAAAATATTTTTCACTCTGAGAAGATCCAAGTATCAACATCGGAAGAGTAATCTTAACTGTCTCAATTGACCTTTTAAAATTTACCTTCGGCGGAACTCGTTGAGCTAATTCTTCAGGCGTACCCGATAGTTCATTAATTTCGATTTTAAAGTTATGCTTTCTAAATAAGGTTTCCAATTAATTTTATGTCTATATCTGTTTTCAATCAGAAAAGTAATGCCAAACTGAGTCTATTGATAGGTTATTCCGGCTAGGAATTAACCATAATCAGATGCCTCAGATATGGCTCCCAGTCTTCCCTGTGACAGAGATCGCCCATAAGCATCCAACGATTTTTAGGAATATCAGGTTGTTTGGTCAGAGAATAACCGACTTCGTGCATTAACCTGTCCTTCTTCTTAAAATTACATCTTTTACAGGCAGCAACAACGTTATCCCACGTGTTCCTTCCGCCTTTGGATCTCGGCAGTACGTGGTCGATAGATTCGGCCGGTCCGCCGCAATACTGACAACGATGGTTATCGCGTATGAATACCGCCTTTCTGGTTAAGGCAATCGATTTCAAATACGGTGTCTTTATCCTGTAACGAAGTTTAACCACGGAAGGCTCAGGGAATTCAAATGCAGCCGATCTAAAGTACCGCCCGGTGCTGTGCAAAACCTCGGCTTTGCAAGCTAAAGAAAGCAACATAGCGCGCTTAGACGATACAATACCCAACGGCTCATAGGTTGAATTTAAGACTAAAGCCGATCCCGCACCCGGTCCCGAATAAGGTACGCTGAAAAGTTCCGGAGTTAGTGTCGGCTCTTTAAGTACTACCACTTCACTCCTCTTTGCGCTACCTAACTCGCGCCCAAGTTAAAAACTGACTAATTTCTTCGGGATCCGGCACATAGGAAGGATTACCATAGGCGGTTTCCATCCTAAATCTCATCCAAGAAGAGTCCGGAAGAGGTAAGAATGGGTACTTTGCATACCACCTCCTGGGTGCCAATACATAAACTTGATATATTGCGGGAAACATCAGGCCGGGTTTTTTAAACACCGCCACAGTTACGGATTTCATCCACTTTTTCCAGTTTGGTCTTTCTGATTTCTCCATAGCTAACCGCAAGATAGATTAAATTAATTTTTAACCTAGAATAATTTTATAAGCAAACCGACAGGAAGGTGTTTAATAAAGCCAAATATTTAAAGTGGCATAACGGCAAGAATCGATTTATCATGCTTAGCCATCAGTCAGATTCAATCGGGAGTTAAAATCCACGGACCTTAGTTTTAAAAATATTTTGCGGTTAAAGTCAATCGCATATTTACAAAAATCGGCGGATCAATGATTTAACTCGGTGGGTCGGTGACGCTCGATTCAAAATCGGACATTTTTGATCGGAATTAACAAATAACATTTAATTATTTTGTAAAGCTTCACTTATGGCCTCGAAGATCTTCATAGTGTCTCTCTCTATGTGCCTTCTTGCCAACAGTAAAAATATTGTTCCCACAAATGCCACAGGCATCAGGAGGGCAAAAGCCACCCTAAAATTCCCGCCGAACTGCGTGGCCACCGCCGAAGTTACTATAGGAGCGGCTGCCGAACCAAAAATAATAGAGGCAATATTAAATGCACCGAAACCGGTCCCCCTCAAGTGTGCCGGAACCGAATCAGAAAGTCCTGACCGTAGGGCAGGAACAGAAGATGCCGCGGAAAAAAACGCAAGTAGCTGAAATACAAATACCGGCCAAAACGGTAGTGGTAAAAATGAAAGCATAAAAAATGTGCCACTTATCAATAGACAAATTCCCGGTACTACTACTCGGGCCCCGAGAAATCTTTTAACCCATCGATCCGCCATAACTCCCCCCACCAAAGTTCCAGGTATACCCGCAGCTATTGCCAAAATGGCAAAATACATATTTGCGGATTCTTGGGACATACCGAACTGACGCTGATATAGTGTAGGCATCCAAGTTGATACTGCAGTAACAACAAACAAAATTGCCGACACTCCCACTAATGCATACCTCATTGTTGGAATTTTCAATATGGTCTTTATGTCACTCTTTAAGCCTGAAAACATTTCTTTAATGAACCCTCCCACTCCGTTTGGGAAAAGAGGAGGCCTTTCGGTTTCAATTTCCAAATCAGAAGGCGATGAATGTACGACTTCGGCACGATCTGCAGTCCCTCTTTTTGGCTCGGGAAGTCTCCAACAAAAAAATGCTATTAGTAAACCCGGTCCAATAGATACAAAAAAGGCCAAACGCCAACCTAGATTGCCAAAGTGGGTGCCAAAGAAAGCTCCGATTGCAAGTCCGATACCAAGACCCGTATAGATTAGGCACTGCTGTATAGCGTACGCTTTACCTCTCTGGTTAATTCCATAGAAATCTGCTAACAGACTTGACCCAGAAGGATCTGAAACGGCCTGACCAAATCCCAAAGCCCCCCTTAGTCCTACTAACAACCAAAAAGCTCCAAGAGGGACCAACCCTCCCATGGAGCTAATTACCGACCAGACAGAAATAGTTACTGCCATCAAGTTTGACCGATTCCATCGATCGCCGATGTAACTAGCCGGCATGGTAGCTATCCCGTTAACCACTATAAAAGCCGAAAACAAAATCCCGATTTGAAAATCACTTACTTTGAAGACATGCGATATCTGGTTTGAAGTTCCCCGAACGATATACTGATCAATGCTGTCAATCATAACGGCGAGCCCCAGAACCCACATGGGCCAAATCGAAACTTTATCTTTTTTCATTTAATTAATTTATAAATTAGTATCATCGTAAAATGACAATATTCTGAAAAATTCTTCCAGTATATTCCTGGAAAGGCTTTATTGAAACTTTTGATATCCCATAAAGACCCACAAGTCGGCATCGGTTTCAGGAAACAGGCTCGTTAAAACTAGTTAAAGCGACAACTATTGGAATCAATATTTAGTCTGGTCAATAAAATAAACTACCGGCAGTAAATAACTTTAAAATATCTTAGTTTAGACTAAACCACCGCAAATATCATAATCGGTTTCATAGGTAAAGGCAAGCCTATTTAAGCAGTCTAAGTTTCTAAACAGGATTGTTATTACACACCAATGACCATGGCTTTATGGTCTCAAATTTGTGAGCTAAGTCCAAAAGTATCGCATCACTGTGATGTTTTGCCATAACTTGCATCCCCACGGGTAAACCATCCAAAGTTCCGATCGGAATCGATACCGCCGGAGATCCATACATGTTGGATGGAATAGTCAACGCTCCATTATTTCCTACTGCGGTTTCAAATCCGTATTCTTTAATCAAATCGATTTCACCTACCTTGGTGGGCATGGGTCCCTTGGCATCAAAGGCGGTATCGGGATTTGTCGCCGTTATAACAAGATCAACGGAATCGTAGATTTCAGCCATTTTTTCATTCAAATTTTTGCGCTCAGTTTCGGCCTGCGCTGCAATTTTAATGTCATAGCCATGATATGCAACATTAAGAATAAAATTTATCTCAGGGGTTAAATCGTCTGCACATTCGGGATAGTACTCGGACAATTCGCTCACTAATCCCACCGTATTTGACATAGCCCACGACAGCGATGCTTTGGGTAGTTTATCGATAGGATTTTCGACTTGACGTAAATTACAACTCTCAATTAATAACTTTGCGGCTTCTTCAATCATTGCCTGAACCTTCGGATTTACAATTGCAGCTCCAAACAGATCCGGTGACACTGCTACCTTTAGACCCGAAACGTCATAAGTACCGAGATTATTCTCATAGCCAAATTCTCTCGGAAGGCTTAAGGGGTCGTGAGTGTCACTTCCGTTAGTCACATCAAGAAATCGAGCGGTGTCACGAACCGATCTGGAAAGGCATCCCAGTACGGCAGTTAAGGCTCCTATTTCGGCCTTCGGACCCTTCGGCACTCGCCCGTATGTAACTTTTAGTCCAAACAAATTAGTAAATCCCGCAGGAATCCTAATAGATCCTCCACCGTCACCGCCGGTACCGATCGGTATCAATCCACCTGAAACCGCCGATGCAGTACCCCCCGAAGATCCGCCGGGTGTCCTTTCCAAATTCCAAGGATTTCTCGTAACGCCGTTAATCTTTGTGGAAGTACAGTTAATTCCTCCGAATTCACTTGCTGTGGTCTGACCTACCAAAACCGCTCCGGCTTGTCTCACTCTGGACACGTAAGTTGCTTCGTGATCTGAAATCCGATCCTTAAAGACCAATGATGCACCGGTATTGGGCCAATTCAAAACCGGATCGAGCTGTTTAACTCCAAATGGGACGCCACCGAAAGGCAATGAAACATCGGCAGTTTTTGCAATTTCTTTTGCACCTTCATCTAAATAACAAAAGGCATTTAACTTAGACTCTGAGATATTTGCAGATACTGCATCCAAAATTTCTGAAGGTGACACCGTTTTTTTTCGATAAAGCTCGACCAGGCCGACGGCATCCAAATTTAAAATTTCTTGATCCATTTTCCTCCTTCAAGGGGTCTGTATTCCAATTGGCATCACCGGACTCTCTTTGAATTTTCTAATACGATAATCGATAACTCCGGAAGGAGACCAAAACGTTAAACTAAAAGGTTTGGTCACAATGTCCCACCTATATTTTGCCATACCCGACAAGATTTTTCAAAATGAAATTTAAACGTTGTATATCGATCTACGGTATATTCATATTAGCCGTGTATATAACAATTTCATTAGGCTCTGGCTTCAATGTATAACTATGTCCCCTAAAAATATACTCCAACAAATTTGAACCAATTTGAAGGTTTTGTTCTGTATCGATACTACGGGCAACAGCTCAGTCAGTCAAATCAAACAAAGCATTTGAATAGACACATTTGAATAGACACTGTATCTTATTTCTTAGCGACGAGTAAGAGATAAAAGCTTTCTGATGGTCCCAAATCTTACCCATCCCATTTTAGCCTATCGCTAAAAAGTTTGCTTGAAATCTTGTTGGCGATTTCAAATTCAACTCTTATATCAGCAAACTCCAATAAGCTAAGTTACAAAAAGTTATATCCAAGATAACAGGTTTTCACATTGTTATGCTTAAAATCAGAGGCTTAGATAACTTAAATTTGACCAATTGCTTTCGAAATTAATTTAGAGGCATTATTTTATTTCAGCCGTTATTCCCTGCGAAACTGCGATTATTGGATGAACCTCATTTATAGCTCACGAGCAATTAAAAACTTTAAAATTATTCTCATAGATCGATTAACTTTTGCTCGAACAGACCTACCGCTGCCGCCCCTAAAATCGGTCCTCTGTCATTTAACGCTGATGGCACTATTACGGCCTCTTTTGTAAAGTCCAATCGACATGTTCTGGCCAATGTTGACTGAGCCGATGAAAAGAAATCTCCTCCGTAGCCGAGTGCCACAGAGCCCGCCACGAAGACACACTTTAAATCAAGCAAGTTGAAAACCGAACCAACGGCCTTCCCTACAAGATGACCGGTTCGAACTCTAAGTTTTCTGGGCGCATCTTTAGGATCGATCTTATAGATATTCCTTATCGCGGTGCCGGAAGCTTC
>DAIDJA010000026.1 GCA_027451605.1 Acidimicrobiales bacterium | reverse complement strand
GTTTAGTAGTTTCGATATAGATGTTTCAACATAACTGACAAATCCACAGATAACAGCGGAATCTTCAATAGTATTAAAAGGATGGCTGGTAGTCTGATCCGACATAGTTTTATGCTTTCAGTCTCTAAATTTGTTGGTGATGGGCATACGTCTGTCTTTCCCGAAAGATTTAGAGGAAATTTTAATTCCCGGCGGACTTTGACGTCTTTTATATTCGGCTGTATCCAATAAATTGGCAACCCGGTTTAAAATATCTGGCGGATACTTCTGAGTATCAATTTCAGAAACAATATGATCGTGATTTATCAATTCAATTAAGCATTCATCCAACAAATCATAGGGTGGCAGGCTTTGATCATCTCTTTGGTCAAACCTTAGTTCTGCACTTGGCGGTTTAGTTAAAACACTTTCTGGGATACAATAGGTTTGAAGGTTTCGCCATTTGCAGAGTTCGTAAACCTGAGTCTTAAGAACGTCTTTAATTACTGCAAATCCCCCGGCAGTGTCACCATACAATGTCGAATAGCCCACTGCCAATTCTGACTTGTTTGAGGTAGTCAAAACTAGACAAGAACGTTGATTTGAATAGGCCATTAAAATGACGCCACGTATTCTGCTTTGAATATTTTCAGCAGCAAGCCCTTCAAGGGGAGACTTTACGGTTTTCTTAAAGAGCATCTCAAACTCTTTGTGTATATTTTCAATCGGTATGATCTCAAAGTTTATTTTTAAAAGGGAGGCCAACTCTTTCGCATCGGATAATGATTCATCTGAATTAAATCTGGAAGGCATTGCAATTCCCGTAACATTTTCACTGCCAAGTGCATCTGCGGCAATGGCCGCCACCAGGGAAGAATCGATACCCCCCGATAAACCGATAATCACGCCTTTAAAATTATTCTTATTGACGTAATCTCTAGTCCCGGTTACCAGGGCAGAATATATCTGTTCGATATCAGAAATTTCTCTGGAAATTGGAGCAATAAGATCACCGGATTTAACTAAGGGGCGTAAACTTATTGAAGTCTGATACGACAGCGCTTTTTTATCCGGCTTGGAAGTTTTTTCAGGAAGTTCAAAGTCGAAGATGAAATTTCCTTCTTTAAAACTCGGAGCACTGAATCTAATATTTAGAGTGTCGTCAATCAAAAATGATCCTCCGTCGAATACAAGTTCGTCTTGGCCGCCAACCATATTTACATAAAGGATTGGCTTTTTAATTTCAGAAACTCTCCTTTTTATAATTTCGATTCTGTCTAACTGTTTTCCGGTACAGAACGGTGACGCGTTAAGTACTACCACCAGGTCGATTGACTCGTCAAAGTACTCCTGTAGTGGACCGCCTTGAATCCAGGCATCTTCACAAATACTCACAGCAATACCGACACCTGCAACAAGGTATGACTTCTTGTTAGAGTTTCCTTGTTTAAAGACTCGCTTTTCATCAAATACAGAGTAGTTAGGAAGTGCCTGCTTTCTATAAATACCGAAAATTTCTGAGTCAGATGCAATAATGGCCGAGTTAAAGGCTTTATTTCGCACGGTATCACTTAAAAACTCGCTAGATTGTTCGACACTTTCATTTTCATTCTCAATGTCCTGATCCGGTTCGATAAAACCGTAAACTGCCACTGTTTTTGTAGTTGATAGGGCAACCTTTTGGGCAAATTCAAGCGATTTTTTTGCAAATCCCGGCTTAATGGTCAAATCTTCTGTCGGATATCCTGTCACAACCAGTTCCGGAAATACCGCAAGATCAACTCCCAGCGCTTCGCACTCTTTTAATGATCTGATAATTCTTTCCGAATTGTTTTCAAGGTCCCCAACCGTAGGATTTATTTGGCAGGCGGCGATCCTAATTTTGTTCATCCTAAATTTTCGTAATTTGAGTTAGCTGCAGAATCTTAATTTACAGCGGTGGTTAAAATCATCTGTATCAGTAACAATTCTATTAAATTTAATCAACCAATCGAAACTATTTTAACTTTAAGCTTTCCGTTGGGTGCTTCATATTCAACCGTATCTCCGGCAGCTTTTCCTAAAAGAGCTTGGCCGAGCGGAGAGTTCGGTGATAATACTGAAACGCCGTCGGGCTTTTCTTCGATAGAACCTACTAGATATCGTTCCGGCTCGCTGTCACCATCGTATAGAAGAGATACGATAATCCCCGTGGTAACTTCAGTTGAAGTTTCAGCCATACCTGATACTATTTCACTGTTGGACAAAAGTGCTTCGAGCTGTCTGATTCTGGCTTCCATCTTCCCCTGCGAATCTTTGGCGGCATGGTAGTCACCGTTTTCGGACAAGTCGCCTAAAGCTCGTGCTGCTTCGATTGCCCTGGCGATTTCCACCCTTCCTACAGTTTTTAATTCGTTTAACTCTTCGGTTAGACGATCGAAGGTCTCTTGGGTTAACTGAGTTTTTGTTTGATCCATGTTAAATTCCTGTTGTAGCGGTTTTTAATATTTTAAGAAAGTGCTAAAAGTGACTAAACTTATCTGTTTTGGGATATGTTAAACTTACGTTATTGCTAGAATAGAAGTGAGCAAAAATTAAATTTTAGCGAAAATTAGTATTTTTGAATACAATACTTTAATGAGTAAGTTTAGCAGTCAATTTCAAGCAATTGTAATTATTTGAGGTGCTCGATTAGTTCGAGTACCTTTTGACCGTCCACGAAGTGGGCGGTTTTTTATATCATCTATAAGTATTTAGATCGATTAAATAAAAGATAGGCAGTTTAAGTGAGTTATAAATTAGCGGTTATAGGCGGAGATGGCATCGGTCCAGAGGTTTCACGAGAGGCGATAAGGGTTCTTGAATCAGTCGGGTTGGACTTCACTACAACCAATTTTGATTTGGGTGCCCAACGGTATGTCAGAGACGGAGTTGTCTTGGACGATTCGGATCTCCACAATTTAAAGGCATTTGATGCAATTATATTGGGTGCCATTGGGCCGGCTATAGGCTCCACCGAAGTTCCACCGGGAATATTGGAGAGAGGTCTTCTGTTAAAGTTGCGTTTTGAACTTGACCTTTTTATAAATATGCGTCCGTTTACCGCTCCGATGAATTCAATCGCCGCCGGCAGTGACTTTGTAGTGATCAGAGAAAATACCGAAGGAACCTACGCCGGTGAAGGCGGATTCCTGAGGAAAAATAGTCCCAACGAGGTCGCTACCCAGGGATCCGTCAATACGCGATTCGGAGTTGAAAGATGTGTACGATTTGCCTTTGAACTTGCAACTCGAAGAAGTAACCATTTGACCTTGGTCCATAAAACCAATGTTCTGACTTTTGCGGGAGATCTTTGGCAGAGAACGTTTGATGATGTTAAATCAGAATATCCATCAGTCAGAACCGATTACAACCATGTTGACGCGGCTTGTATATATATGGTAACCCAACCACAAAATTATGACGTTATCGTTACGGATAACTTATTTGGGGATATCCTTACCGACTTGGCAGGAGCTGTTACCGGGGGAATAGGTTTAGCGGCTTCGGCAAACTTAAATGCCGCCAAAACCGGTCCGTCGGTGTTTGAACCCGTTCACGGTGCTGCCCATGATATAGCCGGTCAAAATAAGGCAAACCCACTTGCGGCAATTAGATCCGTGGCAATGCTTTTAGATCACTTGGGAGAAGTCAAAATGTCTGAAAGGGTATTGAACTCAGTTATTGAAGTGTCGGAGCTTTTGGCAGCTGATGCCGGTAGAGTTCTGACCACTGCAGATATTACCGATTTAGTTATTGAAAGGATAAATTGAGATGCCGATTACACCGACAGATTTTATTTGGATGGACGGAGAAATGGTTAAATGGGAAGATGCCACCGTTCATGTTCTTACCCACTCGCTTCACTATGGCGTAGGAGTGTTTGAAGGCGTTCGGGCATATGCAACCAAAGACGGAGCGGCAATTTTTAGACTGCAAGATCATATAAAACGGCTGATTGAGTCGGCGCACATATATGGCCTTGAGATTCCTTTTGGGCTTGAAGAGCTGATTGAAGCCACCGCAGAGGTCATAAGATCCAACAGGCTTGAATCGGCCTATATTAGGCCATTGGTTTATTTGGGGTATGGAGAGATGGGACTCAACCCTCTTCCGTGTAAAGTTAATGTCTCGATTTCGGCTTGGCCCTGGGGGACTTACCTTGGTGACGATGGTTTGGCTAACGGTGTAAAAGTTAAAGTGTCATCGTGGAGAAGGCATGATCCCAACGCTATGCCAACTGCTGCTAAGGCAACCGGAATGTATGCAAATTCAGCTTTGGCTAAAGTTGAGGCCATCCACGCCGGTTACGACGAGAGCATACTTTTGAATCCTCAGGGTTATGTTAGCGAGTGTACTGGAGAGAATATTTTTATTGTTAAAAACAATGTCCTAATATCGCCTCCTTCGTCTCTGGGAGGAGCTTTAGTTGGTATTACCCAGAATACCGTTTATAGGTTGGCTGCTGATTTGGGTTACGAATACAGAGAGGCGGCTCTTGTGAGAACTGATCTTTACTGTGCCGACGAAGCATTTATGACCGGAACGGCCGCCGAAGTTGTACCGATCAAAAGTGTCGATGACAGAATAGTCGGATCCGGCAAACCCGGCGATGTCACACAGGCAATTCAAAAGGCGTATTTCTCGTTGGTCCACGGTGAAAACGAGCGTTATGACGATTGGTTAACATACGTTAATCGTAACGTCTGACTGTCTTTATTGTTCGGATGATATTATGACAAATGCAAAGTTAATCGAGGTATTGGACACCACCCTGAGAGACGGTTCACAGCAGGAGGGTCTTTCGCTTAGTGTCAATGATAAATTAAAGGTAGCCGAGCAGTTGGACAGGCTGGGTATTACCTTCATTGAAGGAGGGTGGCCGGGTGCAAATCCAAAAGACGAGGAGTTTTTTCAAAGAGCTAAAAAGGAACTCAAGTTAAAAAATTCGTTGTTGGTGGCGTTTGGGTCTACAAGAAGACCCGACTCCAAGATAAAAGAGGATAAAGTTACGGCAGACTTAATGAGTGCGGAGACCAAAGTTGTATGTCTGGTTGCCAAATCTTGGGATATGCATGTAACCGATGCGCTTCAGACTACCCTGGACGAAGCGCTTCTGATGGTTAAGGATTCGGTTCAATATTTTGTTAAAAACGGGCGAAAAGTTCTTTTGGATGCGGAACATTTTTTTGACGGTTTTAAAGCCAATAAGGACTTTGCCCTAAAGGTATTGGATACTGCTGCAGTCGCCGGTGCGGATACTCTGGTTTTATGTGATACAAATGGCGGCACTTTACCGAATGAGTTGGAACAAATTGTCTCCGAGGTGGCGTCTAAGTTTGACAAGCTGGGCATTCATTGCCATAACGACTCCGGGTGTGCTGTTGCCAATACTGTGACTTCAGTATTAGCCGGAGTCAGGCATGTGCAGGGCTGTATCAACGGATACGGCGAGCGGACCGGCAATGCGGATTTGGCAGCGGTTATTCCAAATCTTTCGTTAAAACTCGGCTATACGACAATACCAAAAGAAAAGATACAACTTTTGACGCCGGTGGCACATCACATTGCCGAGTTAATGAACGTTACTCCCTTGCCGCAGCAGCCGTACGTAGGATCGGCGGCTTTTGCGCATAAGGCGGGACTGCATACTTCGGCTATCGTAAAGAGATCCGATGCCTATGAACACATTCCTCCAGCAAAGGTCGGTAACGGTACAAGATTTTTAGTTTCTGAAGTATCCGGACGCGCGACATTTAAGGCAAAAGCTGATGAATTTGGTATCGAAATGACTCCGGAAGCACTTGCAAAAGTTGCGGGGGAGCTCAAGAAACGTGAGAATGCGGGTTACCATTACGAAGCTGCTGACGGCTCATTTGAACTATTAATGAGAACATTGGCAGGCGAAAACCTTGAGTTTTTCAAAGTTGAATCCTTTAGGGTGGTTGCTGACTGGAAATCGTCTAACGGAAAAGCAACCCAAGGGGAACTTACAACAGAAGCTACCGTAAAAGTTCACATCATGGGCAAGCGAATTATTGCGACTGCCGAAGGCAACGGACCCGTGAATGCACTGGATGCTGCTCTGAGACAAGCTATCGAACCTTCATTTAAAAATCTGAAATCACTTTTTCTAACCGATTTCAGAGTGAGAGTAATCGACTCAAGTTCCGGTACCAAGGCTATTACCAGGGTACTTATAGATACAAGCGACGGAAATAAGACTTGGTCGACAATTGGAGTTTCTCAAAATATTATTGAAGCTTCGTGGCAGGCCTTGATGGATGCGGTAATATATGGATTGTTACATCATCATCTTAAGACAGTCCAAAATAAGAAGACAAGTTGAGAATTTAGTACGGAGAAATAATGGCACAACCAAATTTTGCACCTATAGAAAAAAAAGATACCGTAAGTGAGATTCAAAAACTGAATCCTCCCAAGGGATGGAAACCGAACAGACCCGGTGAAATTCCCGACAGAGTTAATTTACAAAAAAAAGATTGGTTTGGAAATCCCGGACCTGATCAGGGATATGCATTGGTCCTCTTTAAGCGCTTTGCAAATGAGATCAAGCTCGACAAAACAGAGGACATGCATGATGTAAAGGCAGGGGTAGTTGCGATAGCGATGAAAAGAGCCGCTATATTCGGACGTGCGCCGATTTCCAAGGATTTAGAATTTGCATTGGATAAATTTGGCTTTTTAAAAGAAGCCAATCAAGATGCCGTTGCCAAAAGAAGGGCTATCTTTAAATCCGCCGGCCATGAGTATTGCAAACGGCAAGAAATAGCCGATATGGTAGATGAAAATGAAATTAAGTCGTTTTAAATAAAAGTCAAGCTATTAGTTGATATTGGGCTTTTGGTCAACACCTTTTATTAAAATGATTGTTCAATCATTGGCCGGTTAATTAAAAGCGGCTCGTGGCTCTATTTGCAAATGCTTAGGATATTCTATAAAGTAACACTTATACTGTAAACTAAATTTGTGAACTTGCGCTCAGAGATGGATACAGGATTGTTTTGCTACAGCTCTGTATGTCCGAGGAATAATTTAAATCAAATTCTAATTGACGGGGTCAAAGAATTAAAAGATTCAAACCTTAACCTGGTTGGATTTGATGTTGAAACTACCGGACTGAGTCCTAAATCAGGTGATCGAATTGTGGCGGTAGGTGCCGTTAAGGTTAATTATGAGACCGGCCAAATTATCGACAATTTCGGTACTTTGGTAAATCCGAACAGAGACGTGGGAGCAACTTTTATACATGGAATTACAGACGAGGATGTTCGTGATGCTCCTCAGTTCAAGCAGATATATGGCCAACTATTGGATTTTTTTAAAGGCTCTTTGATAGTAGGACATAATCTTCGCTTTGACGAAGGATTCTTGGCAAGTGAGTTGGCTTTGGTCGGAGATTTTAACGAGGTAGTTTATCCAAGTATATGTACACTTAAACTGGCTCAGCGATTTATGCCTGACTGCGTGAATCATAAGTTAGATAACTGTGCGGCGGCATTTGATATTAAGATAGAAAAATATCACGATGCGACATGTGATGCTTTAGCCAGTGTTGAATTACTTCGGGCGATTATAAATGATGCCGATTTGGCAGTTATAATTCCGCAGTTTTGAATTTGATTAAGTTGCTGTAGTCTGACCTTATAACGAGATATGCCTGATAGCGAATTAATCAGTTTTGCGCGGTTAAACTAATAGGAAGTTAATATGAGATATATATCAGTGGGAATGAAGTGGCCTCTTTTTTGAAATCCTTGTTGGTAGCCGGCGGCGCAGGCTTTATAGGTTCGCACCTGTCAGCGGCCCTGGTTGAAAATTTTGACTGCGACAAATTGTTTATAGTCGATAATCTTGTCACAGGCAGTGTCGATAATATCGGAGACTTAATTGGAAGTGAAAAAGTTGAATTTATAGAAGGAGATATTGTAGAACTTGACAAGTTGTCTCTGGAAACAATTAAGTTTTCGCATATTTTGAATTTTGCTTCGATTGCCTCACCTAAGACATATGCAGAAAAGTCTATAGAGACGTTACAGACAGGTTCTTTAGGGGTGTTTAACCTTTTGGATCTGGCTAAAAGTAGCGGAGCAAGATTTATTCATGCCTCTACCAGTGAAATATATGGCGATCCGATGGTGCACCCGCAAATTGAAACGTATTACGGAAATGTAAATTCGGTGGGTCCTCGAAGTATGTATGATGAAGCAAAACGTTTTGGAGAAGCTACCGTTACCGCTTATCATTCTAAATTTGGTTTAAGTTATGCCTTAGTAAGAATCTTTAATACCTATGGACCCAAAATGGGTCAAAATGATGGTAGGGTAATTCCAAATTTTGTTAATGCCGCTTTAAATAACTTAGATTTGGAGGTTTACGGCGACGGGCTTCAAACCCGCAGTCTTTGTTACGTATCTGATCTCGTTTCCGGAATTTTAAAGCTCACACAATCTGAATTTTGCGGCCCAATTAATTTAGGTAATCCGTCCGAAATTACGGTAATTGATCTTGCAAAAAAGATTATAAAATCACTGGACAGCACATCCAAGATAATTCATCTGGAGGGACTGGCCGATGACCCCAGACAACGTTGTCCCGATATTACACTCGCAAAAAAAGTACTTAATTGGGAACCGGAGATCAGTTTTGAAACCGGGCTGTTAAAAACTAGTGAATATTTCAAGTTAATAAATTCAGGTGCGGATTAAAGTCAGTAAAAGAGTTGCCACGCCAAAGTCGGCAATTTTATGGAGGCCCCTTCATTGCCTCCCAACCTGCCTTACTAGCAAGTTGACCCCTGGTTTCTGTAACGATAGGGATCGCTCCATCTGCCGGTAGGTTCCATCGTTGCCGGTGTCGCCCATCGAGAATCTGGAGTGCGATCAATTTTGATGGGCCTGCCTGTGTAATCTCCTGTTGCTTTAGGACTTCTCGACCGAATCACACGGTCGGCATTCACGTTCACATGGAGTTTAACTCCGTAGAAGCGGCAGTCGAACTTGTTGCCTTTACGGTTATTTTTGTAGGTGTTCTC
Source organism: Acidimicrobiales bacterium (assembly GCA_027451605.1). Classification (GTDB taxonomy): domain Bacteria; phylum Actinomycetota; class Acidimicrobiia; order Acidimicrobiales; family JABEUL01; genus JAJZNL01. Next base: position 1,986 of record DAIDJA010000026.1, on the reverse strand, counting down.
GCAACCCGAGCACTTCTGACTGGCATGAGGAGAAGGATTTTGACTATCTCGATGCCATGTTTTCGCCTAAGAGATTTTAAATGCGTTTTTACCACCTCACATCCTGCCCTGGTAAGCAGCCGGTTCATCCGCTGAGACTGCCCACCGTTACGAACGTTGAGTGTCTTTACTATCAGCACCGCTAAAGTAAGTTAGCCCTCCTGTACGGCGAGACGTTTGAGGAGTGTTGTCCGATCTCGTTGGCAACGAACCCACGTATACTTGTGTGGAGCTTTCGATAGTAGGTGTCGGACTTCAAAGAGATGTCTCGGTATTGAAGATCGGTAGTACATCTTGTGAGTATGGTATCCAGTTCTGCCAGTTGCCCAAGCATCTTATATTCGAGCAACCGGCCTTCCGAAATGGCAAAAAAAGCATTTCTGACTTCGAAGTCCAGACTAACTTCCACGCCGTAGATCACCCCAGCGGCGTCCGGCTATTGGGCCATCAGTGATACCGCTATACGGCGGGTTAACCGGCTTCGTCCTGGCGGGTCCATTCCTAAATGCGCTAGTGCGACAAGCGAGGAGAAGCCGGGAACGTTGTCGTCATGTTTTAAGTTATCAATTTGAGCTGTGGGACTGTGTCCAAGATTTTGAGGATATATCTTGGTTTGGGCAACGCCTTATTACGACGGATTTACCCTTTATTGATGGTGTGATATTTCGGGAATTATACAATTTATTGTTTTAAAAACTTTTTGTATAAGGATGTTCCACGCAAGTGCTTTTATTAATTGTTTTCTTCTATATATCAAACAAGAGGATAATATAATAGTAAACAATGTCCCAAAAAATTATATTTGTGTCCCAAGGATGATAGTATAGGGGTATGAGCGAACAAATTCGGAAAAAACACATACTAAATTTGATCAAATATTACACAGAGCATAACGACGCAGGCTTTAAAGACGAAGCGTATAATATCGCGCGAATTTTTGATCATGGTGGTGACTCTCAGCTTGCAGAATATATTATGGCATTGATTTCTGGTGTCAATACTTTTGTGCCACAAAGCAGCCAATACCAGTCACCATTTTTTAACAAAGTAAGTCTATCCGGTGACTCCTTGCCGTTACCGACATTCATCATGAATGATATTGTTGGCGTAATTAATTCAATCCGACATCACGCTGGCTTTAATAAGTTTTTGTTCGAAGGCGATCCAGGTACCGGTAAGACTGAAACCGTAAAACAAATTGCTCGCATTCTTGATCGCGAGCTGTATTCAGTTGATTTTGATAGTGTAATCGATAGTAAGCTTGGGCAAACTTCTAAAAATATAGCTTCAGTTTTCCAAGAAATACGAGCCCTGCCAAACCCCGACAAAGTACTTATCACGTTCGATGAAATCGACACTATCGCATTGAATCGCATCGACTCTAATGACCTGCGTGAAATGGGTCGTGTTACCTCATCTGTTCTTAAAGGGTTGGATGGTCTATTTGGTAGCGTAGTTCTTATAGCTACAACTAATCTGTTTGGCCAGTTCGACAAAGCATTGACCCGACGTTTTGATTCCATAGTCAATTTCAATCGATATAGCAGAGATGAACTGGTGGATGTTGCAGAGTCAATCCTGAATGAACTACTGGACAAATTTAAGTTTGCCAGTCGCAATATGCGTCTATTCAGGAAGATTTTAAATACGATGAATAAGATTCCTTATCCCGGCGAGCTAAAAAACGTTATTAAAACATCAGTAGCTTTTAGCGACCCATCCAGTGAATATGACTATTTGAGAAAGTTTTACGAAGCGCTACACGGGTCAAGTGAACTAAAAACACTTCAAGATCAAGGCTTTTCAGTTCGCGACACCGAGATTTTGACGGGAGTGTCAAAAAGTAAAGTTTCAAGAGAATTGCAGGTATGAGTAGTGAACGACATACTACAACTTCGTGGTACTTTTAATCAAAGACCTTCTGGCCACCATCCCCGGCTTTGACAT
>DAIDJA010000025.1 GCA_027451605.1 Acidimicrobiales bacterium | reverse complement strand
ACAACCCCGACGTACGATATCTTTATAGTTGGCCTGGCATCGGGCTTTAAGCCGATGATGCTGGTGGATAAGTTAGTCGATAGTGGGTTTAAGGTGGGATACAGTGCAGACGGCGGATCCTTTAAGAGCCAATTAAGGCAGGCAAATAAATCCGGTGCTGACGTTGCTGTAATCATTGGTGAATCAGAATTTAATTCGGATTCGGTCACTTTGAAAAATTTGCGGGATTCGAGTCAGACGGTATGTACTTTGGATGTAATGGTAAGTGAATTAACCGATCTGCTTGCTACAATTAGAGAGTAGCTTTTTTGCCGAAAGTTAAATGAATTCGAGATCGAGATTTTAAATGACCGTTGCATATGGATTAAGAGATGTATATTGTGGAGAGATAAACGACGGGCATGTCGGTGCTGTCGTATCTGTCTGCGGTTGGGTTGCCAGAATTCGAGATCACGGGGAACATTTGGTATTTGTTGACCTTAGAGATCATACCGGACAAGTTCAGTGCGTGGTGGAAAAAGATCTAAATATTAGGCCCGAATTCGTGTTAAAGATGACCGGTACGGTAAGTAACCGACCGAATGAGAATTTTAATGAAAAATTAGCGACGGGTAGACTGGAGTTAAAGGACTGCAAAATTGAGGTGCTAAATAGTTCCGAACCTCTTCCTTTTCCGTTAAATTCTAAAGTTGGTGTTGATGAATCGTTACGTTTAAAATATCGATTCTTAGACATCAGATCTGACAGGATGCAAAAGAATCTAAGACTTCGCCATAAGATCGTTCAAACTATCAGAAATTCAATGTCATCTTTGGATTTCCTTGAAGTCGACACGCCGCTTTTGTGGATGCCGACTCCGGAGGGTGCGCGTGAATTTTTGGTACCCTCTAGATTGCAAAAAGGACATTTTTATTCTTTGCCGCAGAGTCCGCAAATTGCCAAACAGCTATTAATGGTGGCCGGAATTGACCGTTATTTTCAGATTGCAAAGTGCCTTCGCGATGAAGACCTAAGGGCAGACAGACAGTTTGAGTTTACACAGTTGGATCTTGAGGCATCTTTTGTAACTCAAAATGAAATTATTCAAATAGTTACTTCTGTGATTCGAGAGCTGTTTATGAATATATTTGGACATGAACCCGAACCGATCGAGACAATCACATGGGAAGAGGCGATGTCTTTATATGGAACCGATAAACCAGACCTGAGGGTTCCTTTGAGAATCCGGGATTTAACGCAATACTTTAAAGACACCAAAGTTAATGCATTAAAAGGTGTTAGCGTTCAGGCCCTGCTGTTAAAAAAGGCAGCATCCATCAGTAGGGCAAAGCTAGATGAATTTGTAGCAATCGCGAAGCGTAACGGCGGTAAGGGTCTATTATGGATTCGTGTTACCGAAGATCAGAACGGACTGAACCTAGATTCTCCGATTAGCAAATTTTTAGAAGATAGTGATAAAAGTGCATTAATCAACAGCCTTAATCCCGAAGTCGGTGATTTGATTTTAATTGTCTCGGACGAAAAGTTATTGTCCTGCCAAATTCTTCATGCCGTTAAGTCATTTGCTATTTCTCAGGCACTTGTTGATATCTTGGTTCCCGAAGATCAATATAGGTTTATTTGGGTAACGGACTTTCCAATGTTTGAGTCAGTAGATGAACAAGGGAATGCTGTTGCCGCTCATCATCCATTTACCATGCCCAATGAAGAAGATCTCGATTTACTTCTAAGCGAACCTCTAAAGGTGCGGTCTTCAGCTTACGATCTGGTACTTAATGGTTGGGAACTTGGTTCAGGCTCCGTTAGGATTCATCAGAGAGATATCCAGGAAAGAGTGTTTACGGCCCTTGGTATGTCCCTAGATGAAGCCTATGATCGATTTGGCTTCATGTTAAATGCATTTCGATTTGGCGCTCCTCCGCATGCCGGATTCGGACTGGGATTAGATCGATTGGTTGCCATATTTGCAAACGAGCCATCCATCAGGGAAGTTATAGCGTTTCCGAAGTCGCAATCCGGGATCGATCTTATGACATCCAGTCCGACCGCAGTTGATAAAAAGATTCTAAAGGAGCTCGGTATTATCAGTGGGGAAAAAGCCGGCGGTGGTACAAAAGTTAAAGATGGCGAGACACTTAAGTCAGAGGTGTCAAATTGACAGTTATCTTTGCCGTAATCATGACCGGTGTGTCACTGGTTCTTGCCGTTGTGATTACCATCACATTGTATAGATTGCTAAAAATCACAAAAAAGTTACAAAGCGCCCTAAAAGTTTTGGCCGATGAGCAATCAAACTTAGTTGATCAATTTAGTTCCGTTATCGAAAAGACGTCAGCTGATATTCAAAGATATGAGATGGTAGTCAAGTCGACCCAAGTAGTCCAAAAGAATCTGGAGAACACTTCAAATATCGTTAAAAATTCATTACAGGAACCGACAATTAAGGCGAAAGCCGCGAAAAGCGGTATTTCGGCCGGACTAAAAACTTTCAAGGAAAGACGTAAGTGAATTATGTTTAAAAGAGGTGTATGGCTGACCGCCGGTCTGTCGGCGGGAGCGATAGGAGCTCTGTATGTCGAAAAAAAAGCCAAAAAGAAGCTTAAAAACTCCACTCCTCCTGCGATAATTAAACGAGTGGGGGAGTCATCCAAATCACTTTCCGGTGATTTTAAGGATGCCTTAACCGAAGGGAAGATTCAAGCCAGAAAGACGCGGCAGGAACTTCAATCTAAAATTTATGGTGACAATTAATGAAATCAAATGAGTTAAGAACTGCATTTTTGGACTATTTTGCCAAATCCGGTCACGAGGTCGTAAAATCATCATCGCTCATACCTCACGATACTTCAGTCATGTTTACAATAGCCGGAATGATCCCCTTTAAGACTTATTTCACCAGAGATGAATTGCCTCCCTTCCCCAGAGCCGCTTCAGTCCAAAAGTGCTTCAGGACAGTAGATATTGATATTATCGGAACGACCACCAGGCATCTCTCGTTTTTTGAGATGTTGGGAAATTTCAGCTTTGGAGACTATTTTAAAGGAGAAGCAATCGAGTTTGCGTGGGACTTTTTAACAAACATACTGTCACTGCCCAAAGAAAAACTTTGGATAACTGTCCACGAGTCTGACTTGGAATCGATTGAACTGTGGAAAAAGATCTCATCCATCCCATCGGATCGAATTCAGATAATGGGTGAAGATAATTTTTGGAAGATGGGCGATGTTGGGCCTTGCGGACCATGTTCGGAGATTTACTTTGACAAAGGTCCGGATTTTGGAAAAGAGGGAGGACCAAAATTTGGTGCCTCTGATCGATATATTGAAATCTGGAATCTGGTTTTTATGCAGTTTCTGCGAAATAAGGACGGTGACATGACTCAATTGCCATTTCCGTCTATTGATACCGGCGCGGGCTTAGAGAGGATATTGCCAATAGTTGACTCGCAAAAATCTGTATTCGACACGGATCTCTTTTTTCCTATGATCGAATACACGCAAGAATTGACAAAGGTCAAATATAATAATGACGGCAGAGGGCTTGATAAAAGCTTTCGGATTATTGCCGATCACTGTCGTGCATTTAGCATTCTCATTGCCGATGGTGTGTTTCCTTCAAATGAGGGCAGGGGATATGTTCTAAGACGAATAATTCGACGTTTGGTGAAGAATCTTTGGCAATTGGGGATAGAGGAAGAGCTATCCGATAGCTATGTGGATTTGGTAGCGAACAGTCTGGGCAATCAATATGAAAATTTAGTCACCGGCAAAGACTTTATTAAGACGGTGATAAATAAAGAAGAGAGGAGCTTTCGACGTACCTTACAGCAAGGTTTAACCCATATTGACGAAATTATTTCCGAGCAGCGTGGTGAGGATAAACCTTTGAAAATAGCCGGTGATGTAGCTTTTAAGCTTTATGACACCTTTGGTTTTCCGCTGGAACTGACAGTTGAAATAGCCGAGGAGAACGGCTTTGGGGTCGATACCGATGCATTCAGTGTTTTAATGAATGCCCAACGGACCAGAGCTCAATTGGATGCTAAAGCTAGCTTTCAATTTGAAAATAAATCCGAAAAAGATACATTTAAAGACATTGCCTCTAAATATGGAATCACAGATTTCTTAGGATATGATTCCTTAAGAGTTGATCCGGTAAAAGTACTCAAAATTATTGAGGTGGATAATGAAGGTAATAAAGCAGTAGTTAGGTCATCGGATGGAATCAATGCCAGTCATGTCGTGGTGCTGGACAGGACTCCTTTTTATGCTGAAGGCGGTGGTCAAGTTGGCGACCAAGGATATATAACATCGGATTCCGGTCGCTTTAAAGTTCTTGATACCGTAAATACAATAAGTTCAGTAATAAAACATATAGGATACTTTGAGTCGGGAACTTTAATTGCGGAGAAAAGTGCCGTTGCTGAAGTAGATGGTGAACGCCGTAACGCTACTATGAGAAACCATACCGCAACGCATCTGCTTCATCATTTTCTTCGTGAAGTTTTAGGCGATCATGTTAGGCAACAGGGGTCGTTGGTAGCACCTGATAGGTTGAGGTTCGATTTTTCTCATTTTGGACCCTTAACCGATGAAGAACTATTTAAAGTTCAACACTTATGTAATAGGGAGATTATTTCAAACGCACCGGTAAAAACCCAGACAGTTAACAGAGATGAAGCAGAGAAAATGGGGGCGATCGCATTTTTTGGTGATAAATACGGTCAAAAAGTACGGGTAGTAGAGGCCGGACAAAATTCAATGGAATTTTGTGGAGGGACACATGTTGATTCTTTGGGTTTTATCGGCTGGATGCAGATAGTATCTGAATCATCTATCGGCTCCAATACTCGTAGAATTGAAGCTATAACCGGTGATTATGCCATTCAATTTATTGAGAGGCAATCTGAAATTATTAGGACAATTGCATCAGTTGTTAAGTCTGATTCAAATGATATTGACTTAGCTGTTAACAAGTTGTTTGAAAAGAACCAGTCTTTGGAATTGAAGTTAAGATCATTTGAATCCCAGATGATTAAGAAACTTGCTGAAGATGTAGTTGAATCTTTAGAAAATGGTATTGCAATGATAAACGTGGAAAATCTCAACATGGATCAGCTGAAACAGCTTGCTCATAAAGTGAAAGCATTTGAACAAACGCGCGTAGCACTAATCACTTCAGTTGTAGAAAGCAGTCGTTTATTCATGGTTTTAGTAAGTAATGATAGTGAAATTGATGCCGGAAGGTTAATTAAAAAGTTAGCCACTATTGCAAAGGGAGGCGGAGGAGGGAATTCGAATATTGCCTCCGCTACAGCAAACGATTTTACCAAAATTGACGAGATTTTCAAGACAGCCAAATTACTTCTGAAGTTATAGGGTGTTCATGTCATTCATGCGTTTAAGACAAAGTGAATTGCGTCGCTATATTTCATGGTTTTTTGTTTATCTGGCAATTTCATTATTTATTTATAATGACATTATAAGAACCGGATTATCCAGTTCGATCCCTAATAAGACGTGGGGTAACGGTGATTGGGGTTTAGGAGCGTTTTTAATTGCTTGGACTCCTTTTGCCCTAATTCATCATCTTAATCCCTTTTATTCTAACTATGAATTCGCGCTTCATGGGATTAATTTGATGGCAACTCCGGCTTATTTTACTCAGGCAATAATTTTAAGCCCCATTACCCTTGTGTTTGGCGCTGTAACTAGCATGAATGTGGCAATTATATTGGCGCCTGTGGTATGTGCCCTACCCGCAGCTATTGTTTTTTATAAAATTACCTCCTATAAATTCGAATCAGTTGTCGGCGGTCTGCTTTGCGGTTTCGGTCGCGGCCTCATTTCGGGGAATACGGCATCCCATCTGAATTTGAGTTGGATTTTTGGCCCGCCAATATTTTTGTACATCTTTTACCATGTATTAAAACACGATAAGGTAAATGTGATTAAGACGGGAATTGCACTTGGGCTAGTAATCACTCTTCAGTTTTATGCAGGGACTGAAGTCACCGTAGATGCAATATATATGTGTATAATTGCGGGTTTGGTTTTACTTCTAATCAATTCAAAATTGATAAAGGAGAAATTTCTTAAACTTCTCGGAGTAACATTTATTGCCGGGGTAATTAGTTCTTTATTATGTAGTTATGCACTTTACGTATTTTTATATGGTAAAGGGCATGTGTTTGTAGCCAGATATGGCTTCGACTCTGTGCTTAATTATAATCTTTTATTTGTGTTTTTTCCTCGGAATGCAGGGCATAACGGAGTTCAGATTATTGGAAATGGTTTTAGCTCCGTTACTATTTCCTTTATTGCTGTGGCGGTAGTGCTCAGTAGAATACATAAATTGAGAAAAATTCAGGCAGCCAAGGTTGGGCTCTGGATGTGCCTGATTGTTATGTTGGCAATGATGGGACCGCTTTTACAGATTTGGGCTGGCGGTCCGCTGCAACCCAATCCCGTTTACTATATTGTGCGACATCTTCCTTTTATATCAGCGGTTTTGTACCGCAGGTTTGTCTATTACGAGGAGCTGTTTTTAGGCTTTACTCTCGTCTATGCTTTGGGTAGTTTCAGACGTTCAAGGCATGTAAAGGATTCTGCTGTTACAAGTATTATAAGTTTAAAGTCGCTGCTCGCCTTGCTGGTATTGCTTAATCTCTTGTGGAATGGCTCATATGTTTGGAATGTCCAGAGCAAGTTTGCTGCAAATCCGGTTTTATCTTCAAAAACTTACTTACCTCAAAATGCCATTATTTGGGTTTATCCCAGAGCCGCAATTACCGATGGCACCACCCTAATCTACCTGGCTCAAAGCGGTCTACGATATAAAATTGTTAGCGTTTACGCTAATGTTTTAGTCGATGGACAGAACTCTATTATGTTACCGCCTTCTCCATTGAGAAATTACGTAGAGTCCAACACAAAAGCCACCGTCAAACCGCAGCCAGACATCGTTAATAGCGTTAAATATTATGTTTCATCAAGCCATATCAGCTGTATAGTGTTCTATAATGCTAATCAATACAAAGATGAAATTACCAAAGTTTCATATATATACGGATCTCCGAAAATGGTACAGGATACCGCTGTCTGGTGCAATCTTGTCAAAAAATAGCCGATTTTATTGTGTATCAATGCGGGGTAACGTTCACATTTTGTAGAAATCATGACTGTAGCTATCTTTGATGATAAAACTTCATCTCTAGAAAGAATCGCATTCCCTTTTTTGAGGAGCAAACAAATTAAGACACATCTAATGGTGATCTTGTTATATTTGTTTGCCTCAGTTGTGCTTTTTAACTCTATTTTGATTCACGGATTAGGGGTATCTCAACCGCTGACAGGGGGAGGTGATTTTGGACTGTCAGTCTTAAATATGGCTTGGCTGCCGTTTGCTATTCTGCATGGCAAGAATATTTTTTATTCTAATTATCAATTTGCACTTCATGGGATAAATATGATGGGGACTCCCGCATATTTCACCCAAGCGCTGGTAATGTTGCCGATTACCCTTTTGTTTGGTCCGGTCGTAAGCACAAATATTGCAATTATATTGGGCCCGGTAGTAACGGCCTTTAGCTCGTATATCGTTTATTATAAAATCACCAAGAGTAGGTATGGATCCATTTTAAGTGGTTTGGTATTGGGATTTTCAATACTTGTGGTGAATGATTCAGTTTATGGTCATTTTCATGTCACCTGGATCTTTGGTCCACCGATAATATTTTACATTTACTACCTAGTAGTCACTAAGATAGAGATTTCTGTGATTAAGTATGGGACTTGGTTAGGTATAATCTGTTCGTTACAGTTTTACGGTTCAACAGAGTTGATAACTACAACACTATTTTTCTATGGGATCTTTGGGCTTTTTATTGCCGTTTTAGAACGCCGACTTGTACGAGATCGCTTGCGGAGAATCGTCGCTGTAAGTTGCGTTGGCGGTTTAATAAGCATCCTGTTATGCGGTTATGCAATATATTTCTTTTTATTTGGAAAGGATCATGTTTTTTTCAACAATGGTAGATATTCAAATCCCATATTTAAACTTGGAGTAACTGATTTATTTTTACCGCTCGATAGATTGAACCTTGGGCTCAAGTTAATGAGTAATAATTTCTCAAAAGTTTCAATTCCAATTGTGGTACTTGCGACTATCGTGCTGTTGGGTAGATATCTATGGAGACAAAAAATTGCCAGATACTGTCTAATGTTTTGTATATTCATCTATTTTTGTATGATAGGCCCTGATTTGCGAATTTTTCCAATGCAAAACTTACTGCCAAATCCTATCTACTATTTATTGATGCATACCCCAGTCATATCGAATACATTATTTGTCAGATATATATATTTTTTTACATTCTTTTGTAACTTCGGATTCATTATCGCACTAAAAAGACTGGATCAATCCTTGAAACATGTTGTTGCTAGACCTAGGAGATTATTTAGCATTAAATATTTGATCGCAGGGCTGTTGGCGCTTAATCTTTTTTGGATGGATTCACATTATTTTGCTAACCAACAGGCAATTGCACCGGGAGGGAACTTGGCGACAGGAAAATATATTCCTTACGGTGCGATAGTTTCTGTCTATCCTAAAGCAACGATTTATAACGGCGATCCACTTATTTATCTCGCGCAAAGTAATTTCAAATATCGTATTACAAGCGGTTATGGGTTCGAAAGCATACGGGGAATTCCCTCGTTCTTCCTTTTATTGTCACCGATTGATAACTACTTGACGCTACAATTATCAGGTCAATCTCTTGTCGAGCCGAGTACTCAACAAATATCAAATATTAAGTCGTATATGGCTAAAAATAATATACGCTGTGTTATCGTCGCAAATCGCTTTAATAACTACAGAATATTTGATGCTTTAACGCTAATTTTCGGAAAAGCTAGAATTGTTGATCAAAATGCAGTTTGGTGCAAACTTGGATCTTAGAAAAACGATAATAAAAGGTACTGTACTCGGCTAAAATCGTATTAATACAGTTTTAATATCACCATGCGTCTAAGTGTTAGCTCGTCAGTCAAGTAACTGAGAGGTTGAGCTCACTTGCTTTTAAGGAGTTGTCAATGAAAAAAGGTAGACATCGCAGGTTCGAAGAGGCTCGTAATTTGAAAAGATCTTGGGATGCGGAGCCGGGGGCACCCAAAGACACGGATTTTAATGACAGCATTGACCAAGAATGCGATGAATGTGGAGCCCCTTCCGGATCCGCACATGCAAGCTGGTGCTTGGCCGAAAATACCGATGATACTTTAGATGAAGATACATTCAAGCGCTCTTCGGTTGATAAGTTACTTTAGCCTATTCCGATATATGTTCGTAATCTAGCTTTAGCTGGCGCAGATCGGACAAAGCGACACAGGTACAATAATCTTTGTTCCGGATAGTTTTACTATCAACTGATACGGTATTTTAGACATAGAAGTCAAATCAATGGGGAACAGCGGGCTTTCGTCCAAATGGTCGACGTCTTGGAATATTTGATCTACGCAGCCGAAAAGATGACTCAATTGATGCCGTTAGCGACAATATATCTAAGGCAATACCCAAGCCAATGGTAATCGGCAAATATATATAAAAGCAAATTGCAGCTATTATCGCTATTAAAGCAGCGGTGTTTCGTAAGCGCACACATATCAAGAGATCAGCAGCAGGACCAATCCCATGGGACTGTACTAACCTGTTTATAGCATTTTTGCGGGTTAAAGATCGTGGAACATAGACAATTGCGGCTCCCAATACTGATTCAATTTTATTTGCTTTTGACGATGCAAGATTTAAAACTTCACCGATGAAATCTGTTTGTGATCCCGAATTTAAATCCGTCGATCCTTCCTTTTGTACTTCGGAAAACGAAGAATCACTCATTTTGGTCCTTCGGGGGTATGGTATTAACGCTACCCTCTCCGGTGGACTTCGGAGTCGGTACGTCCTGCAACTGTTTTGGTAGCACGATATTTGGTGCAGGTCCCGCTGAACCAGTCGAATAGTCGACAATACCCGTTACCGTTGAAGCCAATGAAGAAGTATAAAAATACAAACCGAGAGCGCCAAGACCGACTGAAATCCATCCCAATGCATCACCCTGAGAGGTTGTTGCCGCTCCGATTCCCAGACCTAAGAGACCGGTGACCAAAGTGGCGATGCCACCGAATGCATCTGCGAATTCACCCCAGCCGGTAACAAGTGATACGACTCCCAAGACGATACCCAGGTTGGTCCAGGTGAAGAGAGTCGGTGGGGGAGGTGGAGGGCGAAAGAAAGGGTGGATTGCCATCTGTGGAGACATTACCAGCGGAAAAGATGGCGACCAACTTGAATTAGCCTCCGGAAACCAATAGCCTACCGAGACACACTCGGAAATTGTCGGACATGAAATTGAATTTAAAGATGGGCTATACTTATTGGGGTCAGGTCCTTCGCCGGCAAGTCCCACTTCCCAGTTGGGCGCATTCGGTATGGTCTCTAAAATCTGCGTAGAAGTACATACTGTGTCATATGCGCACATGAATTGAGTAGCACTCACACCAAAACAGTGTCCGGTAGTAGGGCATGAAATACTACCGCCCATCGACCCCGAGGTACCTTGTGAGGAAATATCGGAATACCAGTTGGTTCCGTTTGACGTATTTGCTAAGGCCGGCCAAAATGGCCATGATACTTCACAGCTCAATGTAGTTGAACCGGGTGAGCATCCAACTCCGACAAGTCCCCCAAATTGCAATGGACCATCAACTGTTGGCATCCAGGGTTGTAAGGCAGTACCTGCGCCTTTATGCGGATTAGGGGAGTCAGCCCCAACGTGTTGATCAATTTGCCACGTAGATCCCCCGTCAGAAGTTGCCAAAATTAGAGCACTGTTTGTTACACCGGGATTATTTGTTCTGCCGACAGCAAGGCAGCTGTAACTATTGGCACAGGATAAGTCGGCAAGTTGAATAGGTTTAATCTTTATAAAATTAACGTTTCCGAGTTGTACTTTATTAGCCACAATAGAGATATTTAGGGTAAAAGATACACTACCGGTTCCGGTGTTCTTTGCGTTACCGATAGCAATACACCGATCCGAAGTCATGCAGCTAACTGAAACTAAATTACCGTTAGTGTAGGATTTGGACAGAGATAAAGATTTAGTCTCCCAGGCGGTACCTCCATTTGACATTAACATAACTTCGGGTATGACAGTATTTGAAGAGAGGTTTTCTGTTCCCACAAAGACACATGTAGAAATATTCAGACAAGACATTGACGAAATTGACATCGCAACCGCCGTTCTTACAACCCCGAGTCGTAAGGGAGTTATCTGTTGAATCGAAGCGATAAATGTACCTCCTTCAATCAAATTCAGTCGAGTTTTTGTGCCGGGTTCCTCGAAGGGTACATAGAGTGGCGGATTACCGGATATGTTTGGCGAAACCGTATTGGAAGTCGAGCCTCGTG
>DAIDJA010000024.1 GCA_027451605.1 Acidimicrobiales bacterium | reverse complement strand
ACTTGGATACAAACTTAAACAAAAAGATGTCGGAAGCCTTATTGGCTGGGTTGACCCAACTGCCCCTGCGAGCAAATTTATCGTCCCCGGTGATCTGATAGTTAAAATTAACAATGCAAAAATTGAAAATTCATCAGATTTGGCAAATTTTATAGAGTCCCACCCGGCCGGAACCAAAGTTAACGTAACAGTTGTAACCGGAAAAAATGAACGGTTAACTCGCACCGTTACCCTGGCTAAACTTTTTAAAAATACCTCTAAATACGGTTATTTGGGAGTGGGCACACTCCCAAATTATGTTATCCCGGTCAAAATTAATTTTCTGGACTCTATTAACGGCTCACCGGTAGGGGGACCGTCGGCGGGTTTGGCATATACACTTACAATTATGGACGAACTTTCCGGAGGGAACCTTCTAAAAGGAACCGATATCGCAGCTACGGGGACGATCTCCCCGGGAGGTCAAATCGGGCCGATTGGAGGTCTAATCCAAAAGACATATGCGGTCATGGCGTCCGGAGCAAAAATATTCTTTGTGCCAACCGGTCAAAGCGCGCAGACCTATAAAACTATTTTCAGCATCGCCGGAACTAGACTTAAGATATACAAGGTATCGTCATTAACACAAGTAATCCAGTACCTTCACTTAAAATTAAGTTAGTTTCATAGTTAATAATATGTCTGAAGATAAAATAGTTTCTATTTCAAGTGCCTCAAACATTAGGCCCGAAGATATAGTTCGCAAGTCATTTACTGTCGTAAAAAGAGGTTATGATCCCGATCAGATTCGCATTTATTTGGAGCAGATCGCGGCCGAGCTCAGCCATCTTATAGAACGCGAAACCAGGCTGCGCCAGCAGGTTCATGAAATGCAGACCGCACAAGATAAACCTCCGGTGGTAGACGAAGAGACGATCACAAAAATATTGGGTCAAGAAACTGCCAAAATCCTCTCGTCGGCCCGCGAAGCCGCCAGGGATCTTCTGGCAAGGACAAGTTCGGAAGCCGCTGAAACAAAGTCACAGGCACAAAAACTTTTGGAGCAGAAACTACAGGAAGCCGAAACTTTAAAATCCGATATTCTGGAGTCGGCAAATAAACACTATAGCCAAGTAATGGACCAAGCCGAATCCGAAAAAGAAGCACTACTTGCTGAAGTAAAAGAAAAATGCAGACTAATGGTAAACGAGGCTCAAGTTGCCAGAGAGAGGATTCTGGGAGATCTTATAAGGAAAAGAAGGGTATTAAATACCCAGGTCGAGCAGCTTAGAACCGGCAAAGATGTGATATTGGACTCTCTTACAAATGTAAAAGACGACATTGAAAATTTGTCCGACACTTTAATCCACATAGAACAAGAAGCTAAATATGCAGCAGAACAATCAGGGCTAAGAGTTTCACTTGAAGATGATCCGACTGAAGCCGAACTGATGAAATTGTCGGAAAGTATGGATTTTTCAAAATCCACCTCTGAACGGCATTCAACCCTGAAATCGGGACCTGCCAAAATGCTGAATCCGGTTCAGAATACGGTTAAAGCTACTATTCCCGAAGGAAAATTGATCTCAAAACCTGTCACTCAGCCGATTGCACAGATCGATATCAGTAACAAAATCGCCCAAGAAATGATCGATCAAGTTGACGCCGATGATGACAGTCTCAGAATAATTGGCTATGAAACCTCAGAATCCTCGGAATCGATCATTTCGGAATCAATACAAGATAATCCAATAGAAATAAATTACTCAGAAGATAACAATTCAAAATCTAATGATCAAAATAATTCAGACCCTTTTAATTCCGAGAATGACTCAGAGATAACTGCCGATTCCGAAACGAACGTTCAGGAACTTGAGATTCAGGATGGAACCGATGAAATTTCATCCCCCCATGATGAAACCATATCCGAAGCAGACCCAGATAATGAACAAAAACCAATTCAAGATAAATCAGCCGCCGTCGAAGATATCTTCAAACAGCTAAAACAAACTCAATCAATTGAACAAAGCGTCAGCGAAGCGAACCAATTACAATCAGAATCAAAGCCTCATTTATCCGACGAAGTAGTTGCCCCTGAAATGAGTTCAGAATTAACATCTGATAAGTTGGCAGATAACACTTATGAGTTATCTGCCAAAGAGCTTATAGACGGACTTGTCGTCAACTTAATCAGAAAGGTTAAGAGGGCTATAAACGACGAACAAAACGAGCTCTTAGACGGTCTGCGAAAAATTAAAAATGCTACATTGGATTCGGTTATGGACAAGCAGAAGCAGTCGTCAAACTTTTTTGAAGTAATCTCGCCAATTTTGATTCAAGCCGAATTTGCCGGGAAAGAGTTCTCCAAAACAATGTCAGCTGATTCAGGTATAAAATTTAAAGAAACGCCGGCTAACGAATATCAAAAAATGGCCGATGAGATGGCCAATCTCCTAACCAATTCTCTTCGACAAAAGGTGTCATTCGAAATGAATATAAAGTCCGAAGACGATAAACACATATTATCGGAAGAGCTTAGTTCGGCATATCGTGAATGGAAAAATGAAAAAATTGAGCCGGTTGCCGCTGATTTTATTTACGCTTGCTTCAATTACGGGATCTTTTCAAGCTTTGAAACCGGTACCCAACTTACATGGCTGAATACGCGTGATGAGCCCGAATGCCCAGACTGCCAAGATAATGCTCTGCAAAAAATGCAAATTATTGGTGAGCAATGGCCCACGGGACAACTTTATCCACCGGCACATCCCGGTTGCCGATGTCTTTTAGTCATAACCATTGGCTAGACTTGTTAAAACGTTTAATTATTTGTTTTAAATGAGAGTACCTGAACCCATCCCCCTCAGAAATATATTTACCAAAAAACGTCTGATAATCCTGACAATAGTAGTGGTGATAATATTTCTGTTGCTTTCTTTGAAAAGTATTGCGACTTTTTATACCAATTATCTGTGGTTTGAATCACTCAACTATCAGTCGGTATTTTCAAAAACACTTGAAACAAAAATCGAATTGGGGGTTATTTTTATTGCCGGATCGTTTATTTTTTTCTGGATAAATTTATATTTTGTACATCGGTCTTCCTCAAAAGAGCCGGTGGAACTCACTCCGGATGACCTGACTACGTATTTAAGACACGCCCTGCAATCGTATCCTAAAATTATCAGATTCGGTGTGTCTCTAATAGTTGCAATTTTTATGGGATCAGCGGCAATAAGCCAGTGGCAAAACTTTTTGCTATTCACCCATGCTAAATCGTTTCCGCAAAGTGATCCTCAATTCAATTTAAATATTGGATCATTCATATTTAAACTGCCATTTTTATCATGGTTTGCCGGATGGATTTTCGGAATTTTTTTGGTGGCGCTTTTTTTGGTGGCAATTTTCCATTACGCAGTATCAAATATTTCAATAAAAGGAACTAGTTTTCAATCGATACCGGCTGTAAAAGTTCACATTTCAATCATCCTGGCTCTTATAGCAATAGTTAAGGCACTTTCTTACTACTTCGTATCTCGACCCCTAGTTGATCTTTCCGCTATAGGAGTGGTTCAGGGCGCAAGCTACACGGGAGTGCATATCCAGCTTCCTGCAATTACACTTTTGACCATAATTTCTATAGCCTCTGCGGTGATATTAATTGTTAACATATTTAGGCAGGGCTGGAAGCTTCCTGTAACTGCAGTTCTGTTGTGGGGGGTCATATCGCTGGTAGCCGGAGTGATTTATCCGAATATTATTCAGACTTTCAGCGTTCAACCTGCTCAGAGCACTCTGGAGATACCTTATATATCGCGAAATATATCAGCTACCCGAAATGCATATCAAATAAATAATATAAAGACAGTATCATTTGCCGCCGCACAAGATGTGGGTGCTACTCAACTCTCGGCAGATGCTCAAAGTTTAAACGACACTAAATTGTGGAATTACGAATACACTCTTTCAACCTATGACAAAAATCAGGATATCAAAAATTACTATCAGTTTTATAATATGTCCTATGACCGATATACCGTAAACGGATTGAAGACTCCGGTATTAGTTGGTATTCGAGAACTGTACCAAGGAGGTTTACCCGCAACATCTTGGGTTAACTCGCACCTTCAGTATACTCATGGATATGGCGGGATCATTTCCCCGGTTAATCAAGCCTCCAGCGACGGGAACCCACTCTTTCCGGTTTCGGATATCCCGGTAAATTCACAAAATGGATATCCGAAAATTACCCAGCCACAAGTTTACTTTGGAGTAGGTCAGACCGGATATGTGATTGTCGACTCAAAACAGCCCGAACTTGATTACGTTACTTCAAACGGAAATCCCGTCGAAACTCATTATAAGGGATTAGGCGGCGTTCCTCTTAATTCACTTTTAAATAAAGTTGCGTATTCTATTCGTTTTGCCGATAAGAATATTCTTTTTTCTTCACTTATTTCATCGAGTTCCAAAATTATATATAATCAGGACATTACGACCAGAGTCTCGCAAATTGCTCCGTTCCTATCGCTGGATTCGGATCCATATCCGGTAGTGGCTAACGGTTCCATTTACTGGATTGAAAATGCTTACACAACTTCGGACTATTATCCGTATTCCCAGAGTTTTAATTCCTCAGTACCTTCCGCGCTCAACCCAAACAGTGGATTAAGTCAAACTTCATTTAATTATGTGCGAAATTCGGTTAAAGTCGTTATGAACGCCTATACCGGAAAAACTTCGTTCTACGTATCAGACCCTTCAGATCCGATTATTCAGGCATGGGAGTCCATATATCCCGGACTCTTTCAGCCGATATCTAAGATGAATAAAGCTCTAATTGATCACCTGAGATATCCGGAAGACCTGTTTGCAGTACAGAGTGCCATGTACGGAAGATATCATATTACAGACCCCACAAATTTTTATAATGCCTCCAATGCATGGATGGTTTCTCAGGCACCATCTGCGGGAAATACAGGAAATTCAATATCTCCGGTTGTACCTATCAACCCAAACAACAGATATTCACCAAATTATCAGCTTACTCAATTACCCGATCAAAATCGTCCGGAATTTAACTTGATAGAACCATTCGTACCATTTTCCACAAACAACGGAACAAATGACCGACAGCAGATTCTCGCAGGATTTCTGTCGGTTACTTCAGGACCAAATGATTACGGGAAATTAACAGCTTATGTTACTCCTCCAGGCCAGTCGATCAACGGACCGGCTTTTGTTAGCTCTCAAATCGATTCGGTACCGGCCGTTTCTCAAGAGATTACATTACTTTCACAGCACGGTTCATCGGTCACACTAGGAGTTGTGCAGTTGATTCCTGTAAATGACTCGCTTCTTTATATACGGCCAATGTTCGTTTCATCAGCCGGGAATCCTATACCTACCCTTAGGTATGTAATCGTAGTTTATAATAACAGCGTTGCCCTTGAACCTTCATTGGCCGCAGCACTTCAAAAGGTCTTTAACCAACCGATAGCGGGGATAAACCCAACCAACAAGTCGTCTAATCAATCATCACCGACTTCGATATCCGGACAGATTCAACAGTATTTAAATCAGGCATTACAAGATTTTAATCAGGCTCAAACGGATTTATCATCCGGTAATTTAGGTCAATACCAGTCTGAGATTAATGCCGCTGAAGCGTTGGTTACTCAAGCAAATAATTTATCCTCCCAACCTACACAAAGCTCTCCTCCTACTTCCGCAACGAAGTCAAGCTCAACTACAACTACAGTCAAACCAAATTCTGCGTAGCCCGTGCCTTGCGATGGAGTTCGAACATTTTTGGGTTAAAACTTCTGATGGGATTAAACTTTCGGTAAACCGATATCCCGAGAACGGAAATCAGATTCTGCTTATTCATGGATTGGCTTCAAACTCAGGATTGTATTTGGCAATGTGTGAAAATCTACACTCCATGGGTTATGATACTTATAGCATTGATCTGAGAGGGCACGGGATGTCAGATAAGCCCATTTCAGGCTATGACTACCTTACAATTTCAAGAGATATTGCTTCAGTATTTGACCATTTTAAGTTAAAAAAACCGCTATTGGTAGGTCAGTCTTGGGGAGGAAATGTAGTAATTGACTATATAAGCCGATATGGAGAAAACGTTTTAGGGGGCATGCTGATTGACGGTGGTTGGATCTGTCTCAAGGCCAGTTTCACCTCGATAAAAGATGCAAAGACTGCTTTGGCGCCGCCCAAATTCCAAAACCTGACGATAAGAAACCTCGAAAAAGGCTTCAGAGAGATGCATCCCGACTGGCCGAAGGTTTCAATCAAGGGCTCTCTAATGAACTTTTCAATTGATGATAACGGATTTGTGACCCCCAATCTAAGCTTTGAAAATCATATGCGGATCCTCGAAAACCTATATGAAGACGATCCCGTATTAAAAGCTAAAAGAATAAAGGAACCGATCTTATTGGTTGTCGCAGGATCCAAAACACCTGAAAAACTTGAGCAGGTAAGTAATCTTGAGGGTTCCCTAAAACACTATAAGACTCTATGGTTTGAAAACGCCGTTCATGATCTACACGCCCAAATTCCAGATACCATATCTGAACTCATCAAAAATGAATTTGAAAACGGAATTTTTACTTGCAAAACTTTAAAAGACTAATTTGAAATCGAAGCCAACCAGCTGTGTTCCAGCTCTCCCAAGGCGGTCTTAGGATCTCCGTTAACTTCGGGCCACATTTCTTCTGAAATACTTCTCCAGTTACAGCTGGCATTTAAAGATCCAAGTAAAGCAATTAAACCCAAATTAATTCGTTGAAGAATTGCGTATGCCGGAGGAATATTGGCATATTTCACAACTTCCTTATGGCTGGCACGACCAAACAAAACTCTGCGAGCAATTTCAGATGCATACTCCGACGTCACTTCCAGAACTTCATCCTTTGCAACCAAGGCAACAAATACGTCCATAAATTCAAGCAGCTCCTCTGTTTCTACCGGAGCATTTTTCATTAAGAATCCCGCATCTTCCACGGCAATTCTAAGCCTTTCGGCATTGTGTTCAAAAAGAGCATATTTCCAAATATCAGTCAACAGTTTCAAGTCGCTGTCGCCAAAAAGCTTTACCAACCCAAAATCTAAAAATGTGACTTTACCGTTACCATGAAATAAATAATTACCGGGATGAGGATCTCCGTTAAATGCTTTTAGACGGTAAATACTACGAAACGAAAATCTGTAAATTGTTTCAGCAGCCATATTTCTTTCTTGAGCGGACCAAGTTAGGAGTTCATCAAAACTACTTCCATCTATAAATTCACTGACCAATATATTAGGTGTAGAATATTCAAACAATACTTTAGGAATCCGAATAAAAGGATGTTTTTTATAAAACTCATAAAACATCTGCTGATTTTTAGCTTCGTTTGAATAATCTACTTCTTCTAAAAGCCTGATTTTGAGTTCGTCGACAAGTCCTTTCAGATCTAAACCCTTCCACAACAGCGGTGCAAGCATAGTCGTTAAATCAATATTTGCCAAATCCGCTTCTATGGTGGCAGCAATATTAGGATATTGCACCTTAACTGCTACATCAATGTTATCGAAAGTTATGGCTCTATGCACCTGACCTATTGAAGCGGCAGCGACCGGTATCTTGTCGAATTTTTTAAAAACTTTTTGGGGAGGCTTTCCAAATTGATCCAAAAATATCTGTTCGACGAGCGCATAGGACATTGGCGGTGCTTGAGTTTGAAGTTGCTTTAACGTATCCCGCACACTGTCGGGCAGTCCGTCATCGATGAAAGATGCAAGCTGTCCCAATTTCATTAAGGCACCTTTCATATTTCCCAATGTAGCCACCACATCTTCGGTATTCCTGATTAAAATCTCCTGCTCAATTTCCTTAGATCGGGCTTTTCCGACAAATATCTTTGAGGCGAAAACGATTGTCGTGCGAGCAAAACTCCTGATAAGCAATAAGAAACTATCCTTCCCTCGCATTATCTGAAATTTTTTTGATTTAAAGCGCTTGGATTTACAAATATCAATGATAAATTTTCGAACAATTAAGAATCCAAAAATACCCAATAATCCGAAAACAAAGAATTTTATTGATAAATTCCACTTAGCTATTTTTGGCATATTATCCAGTCTAAATCAAAGACTTTGAGATTTAGTGTCGCTAATACTTTCAACAATTACCTCTGAAATAAAAAAGATTTTTAAATCCCCTTTTAGCGACATGTTATCGAATTGGATTCTATGTATAATATAACTTGCTACAAAATTTACCTACTCATAATTTCTATTAAAGTCTCTACAATTAATCCAATGAATCCTAAAAAATTGCTCGCCATTTCCTTCGCTCTGGTCCTTTTAATTATCGCCGGCGGTTTAGCATATTTCTTGACCAGTCCTTCTGCGAGTAAATCTACCACAACCCAAGCAGGCCGGAGGGGAACAAAATCGACAGTTGTTGTAAGATCGAAGTTTGCCGCCACCTTTCTAAGTAGCTTTGGAATCGAATCAGCCAAAATAATTTACGAAAATTCCCTCAAGGGTACTTCAAACTGGCAAATAACCAATCCCAATTCTCAATCAAATTACGTTGAAGGCTTTGCCAATCTGACTTATGCCCAAGCCGGACAGACAGTCGGACTCTTTATCTCAACAACGGCTCCTACCTACTCACTAGTTATGTACAGGATGGGATACTATCAGGGGTTTGGCGCACGTGAAGTTTTTAGTAGCGGTGAGATAAATGGCACGCTGCAACCGACCTGTCCGCTGGATACTTCAGTTAACATGGTCTCCTGTACAAACTGGACAGACCCTTTCGAATTAAAAGTTTCTCCAAATTATATGCAGGGAGATTATCTGATTAAATTAACGGCAAGTACCGGGCAACAGTCATATATTCCGCTAATAATTTGGAATCCGAACAGCCACGCTGCTTATGCGGTAGTAGCTCGATCTTTAACCGAAGAAGGTTGGAATACCTACGGTGGATACTCATACTATACCGGCAAAGGTCCATGTATCTTAAATTCCGGATCCTATCCGCCCTGCAACCGAGCAAGGGTAGTGTCTTTTGATAGACCCTTTTCCCAGGGCAACGGAGCTTCAGACTTTTTGGAAAACGAATACCCCCTGGTTCAGTACATGGAAAAGCACGGATTGGATGTCGCATATATCTCTGATATAACATTAAATGACTTCCCGAATCTAGCATTAAACCATAGGGCAATTCTTTCTTTAGGACACGACGAAACTTGGACAACTTCGGAAAGACAGGGTGTTCAAAATGCCATAACCAAAGGTGTTAATGTAATTTTTTTCGGGGCGGCTGCTGTTTTAAGGCATTCAAGACTTGAATCGTCCGCCTTCGGACCAGACAGACAGGAAGTCGATTACAGAAATTCTTCAGAAGATCCCTTAAATAACGGATCAAATCCACTTAATGTAACAGGAAATACTTTTAGCTCACCGCCTACAAGTTGGTCAGAAGTTCCGCTTACAGGTCAGGTCTACTCGGGTTACGTAATATTGGGTAAAGGAGTTTTTCCATTGGTAGTAACTGATCCAGCCTCATGGTTGTATAAAGGAACGGGCCTTAAAATGAACCAGCAGGTGCCAAATGTTATACAGACGGATTTTGATCACTTCATTCCAAATACCGGTGCACCGTCGAATATCGATATATTAGCCCATTCTCCTATTTCTTTGACGAGCGTATATACCAATCAAGGGAAATGGAACGGAAACACTTATTCTGATTTTACCTATTACACTAATAAGTCATCGAATTCCGGAGTTATTGACACAGGAACCACAAACTTTATCTACTCAATGGGACTATGTTCTATTTCAAGCTGCCCGACAACCCCGGTCAGAACTATGGTAAAAAATATGCTTTACCTATTTGGTCAGGGTCCAACTGGATTAACTCAGCCTTCAACCGGCAATTGGGCTTCTATTTCACCGTCAGGTTCATAAATACCTATACCTGAATTAGTATAAGTGTCTGGGCTTTACTACCCAGGGCATCTTTTGTCCCGGGGTCACAACTATCATATGGTCACACAATGATTTATAATTAATGCTTTTCAATTCATATCCCAGATAACAGGATTCGCTTGCTGCCAACGAGTCAAAAGGGTCATTTCGCAGTGAAAGCTCATAACTCGATAATGCGCTACGATTGTCCCCAGAAATAATTTGCAGCTGTGCCATCATGTCTGAATATCTCGGGTTATAAGGCGACATTACCTGTGCTTGCTTTATATAAGGTTCGCCTTTTTTGGCAAGAATTATTGCGATGCTCCTTTTGTCGGCCAGACCCGCCAGCACTCCGTAAGCTTTTCCATATTCATAATAATATCTGGCATAAATTGGCATGAGACTTATTGCATAGTTAAGCACAGTGAAATCTAAAGTAGGAATTTGATTTACAACTTTTATATGAAAATAAGTATTTGGAGCTTCAGCATAATAAGCGTCGTCTGCCACCAATAAGACCGAACATATTAATGCTAAAAATAAAAGTAATCCGGAAGCAATATTTAATACCGACTTTACATTTCTCGATTCCGCTGAAGCAGATAAGTCTGACAGCTCCACCTGATCTGCGTGAACATTATTATTCACGCTCTCATCTTTGCCGAGAATAACAGTGGATGCGCCTAAAGACACCATTATTGCCAAGTCTACCATTATGTTCAGAGGTTCAATCAAGGCAAAGGGAATTGACGCAACAACAAAATATGCAAGCGGACCTCTGGATAGTTTAATTTGGCGTATGAAAAATATCGCCAGAGGTATAAAACCCACAATTCCAACTGATAACAATAACTCTAATATAAAATTATGTGAATCTCCATATAATCCGTTCGTGATATTAAGCTGTTTTGCGATTATGGAGGTATAAAATGGTAGCGTTTCTCGCAGAGTCGATTCGGGTCCCTTTCCAAAAAACGGGCTGCTTATAATCCGATGCGAAACCAGCTTCCATAAAACAAACCTGGCAGAAAATCCTGTACCTAATGAGCTTGTTGAAAGCTGATATTTCAGTGGCGAATTTTGAAAATATCGATCGACCCCAAATCCAACTAGATATCCAGAAATAATTGAAATGCCCATTTGCAACGAAAACTTAAACGGCTTTTTGAACATTACAATTATACCCGCTAAAACAACAATTACAACTGCCATTCTATCTCCGGATAATTCTATTCCAAACCCTAAAAATATCGCTATAATTCCTCGAGCACGAATGGATATATCATTTCTAAAAAGATTCATTACAAGTACAGCAGTAATAAATTGGGCAAAGTAGACAGGATTACCGAAAATGCCCGACGCTGCAAAGTCACCTGTTTGAAGCAACCCGTTATAAGCAACATTATGTATTGAAAATTCCATTTGAAGCACTGAAAACAGTGAATTAAAAATAGCACCAGCCGTGAGTATATTCATTAGTGCTTGCTTGGAAATATTACCTTTAACAAGTTTGATTCCAGCAGCCCAAGCGCAAATACATGCCAAATAAAAT
>DAIDJA010000023.1 GCA_027451605.1 Acidimicrobiales bacterium | reverse complement strand
CTATGAACAAATAAAGAAGTTGCAGCCGGACTCCTGTGTGAGCTTCAATAATTTCTGCTTTTCGGTATATGAGCTCGATAAGGTAATCACAGACATTTTACTTGCCAGAAAGAGGAAAATCCCGCGCAACGAAGTCCCGGCATACTTGGAAGAAAGGAAGAAACAGTATTACGGTGAAATAGGATCAACTACCAAACGTGACATGATTCTAAGGTCTGCCCTGGCAAAGTTAATAAATCCGTTAACTTCATTCAATACGCTCATAAATGCGGTATATGATAGCGAATACGACTGTACTTTAGATGTAATTCAGCTGGATTTTTATAATCCGATCACATCGTCACATTTCAGGCTTCCCGGGCACAAAACATCAGGCGGAAGGAACTGGGCTCCCGGTCGTCTGCTTTGGGATGACACCATCGATCCTGATCTTTTTTTGAAATACTTACGCGCCAATAATGACCCTCAGGTCGCGCTTTGGATCGTCGAAAGCGGAATGTGCAACCGAATTAAGAACGGACGAGCCTTCAAAAGAAACGACGGTTGGGACAGACCCAGATTTCTGTCGAGTTACATCGGTTCATTAAAAAAAGCCGTCCTTGAAGGCCTAAACATTAAGGCTTATTTTTACTGGACAGTCATGGACAATTATGAATGGGGAAGTTATGAACCTAGGTTTGGGATATTCGGCGTAGACAGAGAGCGTGGATTAAAATTCCTCGCAACCGATTCTTCAGGTTATGATAGCGCCGGAAAATTTAAGTCTCTTATCTTAGACTTTAACGGTGTTCAATCTCTTAATCCATAAACACAACACCCAATTCAAACTGTCAAGAATATGAGCTCCGCTTCCGTTGATCACTTAACTAAAAAAGTAATTTGTCCGGGCAGAGTAAATTTAATTGGTGATCACACCGATTACGCTCACGGTCTTGCAATGCCCGTTGCAATTAACTTATTCACGCAGGCTGAATTTTATAGCAACGAAAAATCAAATTTTTTGAATGTTACCACCGAAACAATAGTTGATCAAGAACCAACCATAGAAAAATTGCGTCTTGATTTCAACAACATTGAAATAAGTAATAGGCTCGCTAAATTTATCGCCTCAGCTGTAGATGTCTTAGGAGTTACACCCACAGGCTCTTTGAGAATTACTTCGACTCTGCCTATTGGTGCCGGACTTTCATCTTCGGCTTCTTTTGTAATTGCTTTATTATTGAGTTTTAAGGATCTGGATCTGGACCTTCACTTAGCAAAATTGGCACAAGATGTTGAACATAAAGCAACGTCTGCCGCAACCGGATTACTGGATCAGTTGGCAATAATTTTTGCAAAAAAAGGAACTGCTTCACTTATTAACTTCAGCGACAATTCTATGGAGAACATCAGAATTCCCGAAGATCTTCAAATATTGATTATCCATTCCGGTATTGAAAGACAACTTTCAAATTCTAACTATACCTTAAAGGTAAATGCGGTACAACTAATTGAGGAACGATATGGAAAACTTAACGAAATGCTTCCGACCGATGCCAATGCCATTACGGACCCTGAATTAAAACAAATCGCAAGACATATTGTGTCTGAAAACCGGAGAGTTATTGAATATTCAGAGGCCTTAATGGCTAATGATGTTGGGGCACTAAAAGAAATAATAAGTCAAAGCCACAATTCACTTTCTCGTGATTACAGTGTTTCCCTGCCCGAAATTGACCATCTGGTATCTGCCGTCAACTCCATAGAAGGAGTCATAGGAGCACGTTTAACCGGCGGAGGATATGGCGGTTGTATTGTGGCTCTAACCCAAAAAGAGCAACTTGATCAAAGCGAAATCCTAAATCTTCAACAACCTACCTGGTTTATTGAATCCGCTGATGCCCCAATACAAATATCTCAGCCAAACATTTCTTAATCTGGTTCTTGAATAACCTGAAGTTATCTTCCTTTTAGTTACCCATAGTACCCAAACAGATCAACTACAACATCAACAGTTGTTGTAGATCCGTTGGTTATGGTTATTGTCCCCTGAGGGGACAGTGTTGCTATATCCAAATTTGCCGTGGATTGTCCGGCATTTGTGAAATTAACGTCACTGGTTGAACTGGATCCGTCAGGAGTTACGCTTAGATAGCCCCATCCCATTGTATTTGTGGCAGTTACGTTAATAACGACTGCCTGGGCTGTAATAGGTACTGAATTTATACCTGTGATCTGAATTGTTATTGAAGCATTTGGCTGAAGCGTTGAATTTGCAAAAGGTGCCGTTGAATTTGTCCTGGTGTCTGCTATTCGTACCCCTGTGACATTTGTAAGACTATATCCGGTTGAAGTAGCCAGATTTGAAGTGAAATATCCTTCCACGTCGATTATTAAATCGGCAGATCCGTTGTTGTTTACAACAGTTATTGTCCCCTGAGAAGACAATGGGACAATAATCCTGTTTGACTGAGTATCATTTTGTCCGTTAAAGTTTAAAGATGAGGTAGAAGATGATCCGTCAGGAGAGGCTGTCATATATCCCCATGAGGTAGTATTCGTGGCAGTTATGTTAATTACCACTGCTTCGGCTGTTGTAGGTATATTGGCATTATTTGTTACCTGTATCGTATCTGACTCATTTGAAGGAGAAAAGGCTCTGTTTGAACACTGATTACCCGATACTCTGGTGTCACATATCCTAGTGGGGGTTACGGGATCATAGAGACCCGCATATGAGAAAGTAGGTTCATAGTATCCCAGAAGATCAACTACCAGATCGGCATTTCCGAATGCGTTATAAAAATCAATTGTGTCATTTGCCGGAAGTGATACCTGTACCATATTTGCTTTGGTTTGACCGGCAAGCCAGTTGATATTTGAAGTACTTGGGACGGAGGTCAATGAATCCGGATATACGCTCATATAGGACCATTTAGTGGTATCTGTAACGGTAACATTTAATACCACGGAAGTTGCATCCGTGGGAACTTTAAAGTTTGACATATTAACAGCTAAAGTAGAGTTTTGTCCCAAAGTGGAGTTTTGTCCGAAATACCCAGAATTTGTTCTGGTATCCACTATTCTGGTCGGGGTCATGGGATTGAATTGATCATAAGGTGCATGGAGCATTACGGAATTTGAGGGATTTGAATCCTGTGAGGTTCCGTTTGCACTAACCGCCTGAACCTTAAAGGTATATGAGCCGCCGTTGGTTAGACCCGTTACATTATAGGATGTATTGGTTGAATGGGTGTCAATCACGGTTCCGTTTGAGACATCTATTATGTAATCGGTAATTGGATTGATTGTAGAAGAATTGGGATTGACCCAGCTCACCTCAGAAGACCCGTTTCCCGCCAGAGCAGATACACCGGTAGGAGCAAGCGGAGGAGCCAGAGGAGAGGGGTCAACTGTAGTATACGGCAGACTCCAAGAATATTGATTTAAAGCAAAGACTATAAATTGATAGGTCACAGAAGAAGAAAGTCCTGTCACGGTATAAGGAGACGAATTAAAAGATACCGTAAAGGCGGATCCCGAAGACGGAATGACTTCTGCCATATATCCGGTATTGCCCGATGTATTGCTGACAGTTAAAGTAATTCCTCCGGCAACCGAAGTTGTGGTTGTAACGGGCGGACTGGCTTGAAGTATACCGTTCGGACAAAAAGTACAGGTAGTGCCGCCCGATGGCGAGTAAGAAATCGAGTAAGAAGAACTATAAGAGCCATTTTGAGAGGCAACAGTGTACGGAGCATTAGCGCCGCAATTTGGAGTATAGACCTGTGATGAGTCGATACCTATGGCAGAAGGAGTACATTGAGGAATATAGTAACCCGTGACGTTCAAGGGGGCTATCTCCGGATAGTCAATATAGATATCCGCAATCAGATAAGGTCCCACCGAAGATGAAGATATTACATAGAACTCTGTCGGCGGACCGGGCTGTGATGCCGGAACCGTAAGGTTTGACTCTACGGAAGGAGTCGAATCACCGTAGGAGTTAACAGATGTTACGCTAAACCCGTATGCTGTACTTTCTGACATTGAACTCAACGTCAGAATATTGGAGCTCGAATGAGTATCGATAGTTATCGGAGCCGAACTACCGGGATATTCGGTAACAATATAGTCTGTTATGGCAGACGCTCCTACATTTGAAGGAGTGTTCCATAAAACATCTATGACAGAAGACCCACCTTCGGCATTTACTATGTTGGGAGCAGAAGGAACTCCATCGGTCATCTGATTGGATGGAGCCGATAAAGAAGAGTTTCCGGCTACATTGGTAGCTATGACATTAAATGTATAATTGGTTCCCACGCTAAGGGAAGTATCGGTATATGTTGTGACATTACCGAGATTTATGGTTGAAGAAGTTCCGGTAGAGGGGTTTGCGACAAGTTCATAGCCGGTTATCGGTGAACCTCCGTTATCCGAAGGGGGACTCCAGGATATCTGTAGACCGTTTGCAACAGAAGTTACCCCTACCGAAGTGGGAGCAGACGGAGAAGTTGCAGGTGATGAAAAAAAGGGATAACTGGAAGGACCCCAGCCGGATGAGTTTTCTGCACTGACTTCAAAATAGTAATAGTTATTGGGCAAAAGACCCGTTACGGTATAAGATGTTCCAACCGAACCGGTATCTATCACCTGATAGGTGCCGTTTAGATCATAGACGGCTATCATATAATCCTTAATGGCAGTTGCTCCACTTGGGACAGAACCGGTCCAAGATAAAGTGACTGAGTCCAAACCTTGGGAAATACTACTATATCTGGGACTATCCGGTACAGTGGGAGACATGGTTATCGGAAGAGATTCAGAAGCCGGTGAAGTACCGTAGGCATTTACTCCCGTTACCGAAAAGGTATAAGTATCGCCTTGAACCAGAGAAGAATTTGTATAGGCCTGACTAAAAGATCCCGTATCGTAAGTAGAAGGATTTGAAGATCCGTAAAGACTAGTGGTCACCTTATAGTCGGAGATATAGGATCCTCCGTCTTCACCTCCGGCCCAAGACAATGAAAGATCAGTTGCAGTTGAGCTATTGGTGGACAGTGCCACGGGGGCATCGGGGGAAGCTGCTGAACTTACCCCGGAATTAACTATTGCATCGATATAAGTGGAATAATTTCCAGACCGATAAATGAAGTGGGGTGAGTAAACATTCCCCGCGGTATCTACCGCAAAAGCATTCGGGGTAGTACTGTTACACCAGGGGTCCAATGTGGCTTTAATGGAAGAGGGGTTTCCGGCACAACCAAGTAAAAAATATCCGCCGATCGTATAGATATTGTCGGCAGTCATATTTATACCGTAATAGGTTCCCGAAGTTTCCGGCATCATGTCTATGGTGGTTCCCGTCGAAAAATAGATATTATCGTTACCCGATACAACGGAAGTGCCGATGTCCCCGATATCACTTGCCGGAACTCCGCTTAGGTAAGGGACATAATAATTATAACGGTTGGGACCTCCCGCTACTTTATAGACGTTATCTGCCGTCATGGACTGACCGAAATAAGTGCCCGATGAAACGGGGACAAATTCAGTATAGTTGTCATAGATCACCAAATTGCCTTCGGAATCCACGGATATGTTATTAGGGCTGCAGAATAAAAATTCAAAAGTCTTAATTGAAGATCCGAAAACGGGAGGAGATGTCGCAGTCGGACAGTTGGCGGAACCATATGGCATATTAACCCCCACTATCGTATAGATATAGCCTGCTTTCATCGATATGCCGAAATAGGTACCCGAATCAGTCGGAACCATGTCAACAACGTCATTGGAACCGTCGGCAATATAGATATTTCCGTTTTGATCAACAGCAATTGGATAAACGGAGTTTGTATAACCAAACTCAGCTTGAGTAGCGGGTACGTCGTTTTCATTGTTTCCGACAGTGCAGGTAGTCGGATATGTACCAACTACCTGATAAATGTATCCCTGCTGCATCGAAACTCCGAAATAAGTTCCCGGAACATTGGGTATCATGAAATTAGAACATCCGTACCCCCATATGTATACATTGTCATATTTGTCGACATAGACATTTCCAAATATCCCCGAAGATGAAAGAGCCGGACCCCCTATTCCGGTTATGGTTTGTGTGTCCGGACTTCCGTCACCGGATATGCGATATATGTTGCCTTTTGTCATGGACTGACCGAAATAAGTTCCCGATACCGCAGGTTCCATATCCACCTGAGAGCCCCACGCCGAATTGCCTGCCTGTGTGAAAAATATATTTCCGCTTGAATCAACTGCCATTCCTTCTTCCCTCTGTATGAGGGCCTGGTCTGCCGGGGTTCCCGTGGGGGAAATAGTTGTTGTCCCGCCTCCTGAAATGTGATACAGGTAATCTGATATGGCTCCGGGAGGAATCAGACTGCCGGTCGATGTGGTTGCTCCATAGGCTTTGTTGTTTGAAGTAAGGGTTTGAAAGGTAAACAAAGCCAATATTATTGAAGTCGTAATTAATATAGCCGGCAGTTTAAGGATTATTGACTTTAACAGCTTCATTATGCCTCCTTATGGTATTTTATCTCAATTTCACCAAATTTTATTTTCTAATGTGTTTTTTGTTTAAACTTGTAAGATTTTTCATAGTTCCGGAATAGTTAAAGTAATGTTTGAAACATACAGACCTGAGGTATTTGACCAGGAAGATCCGTTATATACAAATCCATTCCCCGCATTGTCAACTTCAAAACAGCTGAAATTATCCGGAAGACTGCCTGAAGCCGGATATGCCGTATTAAAACAGGATATCTGAGGAAAAGGTGAAGAGGAATTGTTTATATTCTGATCCAAGGCTCCCTGATAAGACGGAGATGACCAGCTTGATTTATATGGAGCCGGACTTGTCGTATACAAAAGATTAAATACATTTGAATTATTATCGGTAACTTCACACTGAGAAATCACATTAGTGGGAGATAAGCCTGGAGCACAGGAAATTGAAGTTAAATCTGGATTTGGATATACCCCTTTGAGGATAGACCAACTTGAAGTTGAAGAACTGCTGTCCGGATTACTTAGGACATTTCCTGCGTTATCTACCGTAGTGCAGACATATTTTGTGGTATTTATAGTGCAAGAAATTGAATTAAGTTGATTGGATGAATCAATATTATTGTTAGTGGAGCTCCAAGTTCCTTTAATAGTCGGCGTAATTGAGTAAAATTCATTCCCGGAATTATCCACTGCGGCACAGAAGGTATCAGTGGGACAGGAGACAGAAGTTAGGGACTTATTAGTATCAATTTGGAAGTAATTGCTTGTACCCCATGTGGCCGGTGCCGTCGAATAATAAACATTCCCGGAATTATCCACTGCCACACAGAGATTAGTGGATGAACAGGATATTGAAGTGATGCTATTAGAACCATCGATTGACATTGCCGCACTCCAGGTTGGTTGTCCCGATACGAGAGTCATCGTGTAGACATTTCCATTATTGTCACCCGCTACACACAATACCGAGGTATCGGTAGTACAGCCTACCGACTCCAAACTATTTGAAGTTATATTTTGCGGAATCCAGATGCCGCTCTCCCCGCTATAAAAGTCTGCCTGTCCTTTTAAATTAACTCCGATACAGTCACTGTAGCTGTTATAGCTAAAGCAGGATATAGAGGTGAAATTTGTCTGATTACCGATTATCTGTGCCGGAGGGATCCAGTTTAAATAAGTCGAAGTCCACAAGAAATTACCGGAGGCATCAACTGCCATACAGAAACCAGTCAGACATGATACTGATGTAATAAAGTTTCCGATATTGTTTAAAGATTTATCCGTTAGTTCAGGAGAAGCAAACCTTAAAACAGATGACGAATAGGTTCCGATTATTATATTTCCGGCATAGTCGGTTGCTATACATTCGGTAGTAATTGAACTGACACAAGATATTGAACTAAGTGAATTCGATGGGTCTATTGAAATCGGTGAATTCCAAATTGATCCGTTATAACTTAGCGCATTTCCGTAGTTATCCACTGCACTACAGAAATCAGCAGATAAACACGAGACCGAATTAATGGGATCAGTTACACCCGTAGCCGAAGTCTTGGTAAATACAGGGGGCGATGAGTCACAGCCGGTACCGCTACAAACATATGCATTACCGTTATTATCGACTGCCATGCAAAAACTTATTGAAACACAGGAAACTGATTTAATCGTATAGTTTGAAACCCTTGCAACTGAACTAAATGACGTTCCGTTATAATAAAGCATGTTTCCGGTTAAGTCTGCTGAAATACAGAAACTTATTGAAACACATGACACTGACGTCAAAGGGTTTGTATCCCCGGTGGGATTTATACTCCAGGCTGATCCGTTGTAGGTCAGATAATTACCTAAAGTGTCCACTGCCATACAGAAGTTGGTAGATCCGGATACCAAACATGACACTGACGTCAAAGGGTTTGTATCCCCGGTGGGATTTATACTCCAGGCTGATCCGTTATAGCTATAGCTCTCACCGGCATTATCGACTGCCATACAAAAACTTATTGAAACACAGGAAACTGATCTGAGGGAATTTATGATGTCTGTGGGAACCTGATCCGATGAAAACTGATTTGATCTATTCGTAAGAACTACCGCCAGTTTGTGACCGGGTTGAAGTACCCATCCGTCTGGGAACAGTTCAAAAGATACCGATCCGGTAGTAGCGGCGTTAATCTTATAGGGACCCGAGGTTATCTCCTGATACTTGCCGGTGGGAGATACGTCATATAAGACGGCTATTAAGTTCTCGTCAATCCCGTAGTTTAATAATGTGGCATTTACGACTACTCCTCCTGTCAATATTATCGAAGATGAATTATTGTTGGTATCACCAGTGGCTGTTAAGTTTCCGATCGGAATCGTTACCGTGGACTGATTAAGGGCAGTATATCCCACAAATCCCGTATTAGGCATACTACAGGGTCCACCCGAATCAAATGCCTGGTTGTTTGGCGTTATATTCCCCCCTGCGCCAAAAGACAGACTTAAGGTTCCCTGAAGTAGATAGTTTAAAGTGGGACCGGAAAAAATTGCGGCATCCGTTCCTCCGCTGCAATCGGTCACCGCAACTGTTACGTTATTACTTGGTATATTGCCGGACATTACCGAATTCAGCCAATTGACCGCAAGCTGAAACCCTTCCTGAAAGTAACCCGGAACCTGAAGCATTGAATGTCCGAAGCTTGAATAATAGGACGAAATGGGATAGCTGGGATCTGTCCCGGTTAGTTTATTAATTAACTCCTGTATATAGGTTGGGGTGAAAAACAGATCGGTTGTGCCCTGGAGAGCATAGATCGGTACGGCAGTTGTCGGTACGGGCTCATATAACACGGAATGAAAGTCATTGAGCACGGTCTCCTCATTTGTAATTGCGGTGATGGACTGAGCGGACTGCCCTGCCGATAGTTCATTAAACAAAGAAATATAATTATCCTGAGACCCCTGGGGAGGCTCTTGAGTTTCGCCTGTCACGATGCCCGTCACTAAGGATTGAATCTGCTTATTGATATTTCCTATGGGAATGTCCGGATTGCCTCCTTGAATCAACGTTTGATCAGAATTTGCGCCGTTGGGTGCAATATTTGAAAACCAATCGGTTCCCGTCATTTCCGGGATGGCAGCTGCAAGACTGATGGGCGTATTATTTACCTCCCAAGAGACACTGTAGCCGTTGGGCTCAATTATAGATTTATTTGCAAAGGCCAATTCCAGGGTCTGCAGCCCTCCGTAAGAGTCTCCGATCGCTACCAGTTGAGATGGATTTGCAACACCATTTGAAATTAAATTTGAGATTAACTCTTGTAAATCATGTGTTTCATATCTTCTGTCAGCTATATGACTAAAACTTTCCTGGGTAATCTCAGGCGTTGAAGCTAAGGCGGCTAAAGAATTCGAAAAAGGGCTCGTAACATCATAATACTCTAGCTTTGATGTATTTGCATCCAATACGAAACAGCTTTGTTGAGACGACGATACACAAGATACTGAACTCAGAGGATTTTCCTGGTCTAGGTCATCTTGATAAAAGACAGAGCCGTTAAAACTAATATAACCTCCCATATTATCGACTATAGCGCATTGAGTAGAAGATATGCAAGATACTGAAGCAATCGAATGGTAGTTTCCTAAAGCCGAATCGGCAACAGTCCAACCTCCTTGAGGCTCAGTTGAAACAAATGAGGTACCGTTCCAACCCTCATATGTGCCCGAGCCGGTAATTTCAAATACATAACCCTTATTATCTGAACTCAGACAGAAACTTGCAGATACACAGGAGATTGAAGTCAGCGAATTGGCTAAATCGACCGATACGGGAGCTGACCAGCTTGTACCGTTATAAGTTCGATAGGATCCAAAAGAGTCAGATTCAGCACAAAATGTTGAGCTGACACATGAGATTGAATTGTTGGTAATCGCCTCCCAATTTGAAGTAGCGGGATTTACAGTCGGTAATATGGTTCCCGTGTTGTCTACTGCCACACACAGTGTTGTGGCCACCGAATAACATGATGTCGTCTCAACCTGCTTGGCGGTCTCAATGCTGTATGTAACCCAAGCAGAAGATCCGGCAGACGGCGAAGAAGCGTAGAAAAGATTTCCCGACGAATCTGAAAGATAGCAGGCGGAATTTGACAGACATTGAGCAGAAATTAGAGGTGCACCGGACAAATTTACAGATGCCCAGCTCACAGAAGTGCTTAGAACGTCTGATGATAGCCATACGTTGCCCTTAAAGTCTCCGGCTACACATAGAGCCATTGAAGCCGTACACGATATTGAATCAATCGGTATCTGAAAATTAAGATTTCCGTTAGCTGTCTGATCAATAACAACTGGTCCCGAAGTTGTTGAAAAACCGTTTGAACCATTGCCTGAGACATAGTCAAATATGAATGTCTGCCCGGCAGAATCCCCTGCTACACATGTTGCCACAGAATTAACAGGGGTGCAGTAAATTGAGTTAATCGAATAGTTGGAATCCACCTGATCTGATTCGACAGTCGCTCCACCTGATCCCACCGAAAGATAAAATACATATCCGTTTGAATTTGCCAAATAACATATATCGACTGCGGTGCAATCTATAGATGTCATGGGATAGCTATAACCAGACGATACTTCTGCCCAATTCGGTGAAGTAGAAGTTGCATTACTCGAATAATATATGTTACCCGCGTCATCGACTGCCGCACAGAACTCTGAACCGGTGTAACAAGACAGGCTCTGAAATGCATTTGCATCCCCGACTGAATAAAATTCCTCCGAGGTACCTATTATTGTGGTTCCCGAATAATCCACCGTTAAGACAACCTCATTCCCGTGGCTGTCTAAAGCCACGCATGTTGTTGAGCTCGGACACGAAACGGCTGATATCTGTTTGCAATTTGGATCAATCTGGTAACTATAGACGGAATAGGGCATATTGGAATTCACTATTCCGCAGGAGCCGCCTATCCCCCTTGGGGTATAGGTTAAAGCGGCATATCCCAGCTCGGCAAAATAAGCATTGTTTATTATGGAACCCAATGTCTGGGCACTAGAATCTCCATACTGTCCCAAATAGTTGGTAGCCGTGTTAACCGAAGTTGACTCAAAATTATTTTGAGTTCCGTCACCCCCCGATATTAGTGTTACCAACGGCAGATTATCGTGTCCGACAACCGGAATTGTAACGTCTGATTCCAACGGGGTTCCGTCAAATGAACTGAATCTATTCGAAAATTCGTTAGTTCCGACCGGTCTCATTGTTGAACACACCACATAAGGACTGTTCCCCCCCGTCGGTACCGCATAACTTGAAAGAATATACGGGCTGGGACAGTTCGGCGTAGCTACATTGGGAG
>DAIDJA010000022.1 GCA_027451605.1 Acidimicrobiales bacterium | reverse complement strand
GTTTATATCAATCAAAACAAAATAATAAATATAAACAAAGAAGTTGGTAAGTCCTAAGTGAGATAAGCAAGACCTTCCAAGAAATAAATTGAAAACAAGTATTGAAAAGGAACAGAAAATGAGCGGCACAGAAAGCGAACACTTAATCATATTTGATACCACTTTAAGGGACGGCGAACAGGCGCCGGGAATTTCACTTGATGTCACCGAAAAATTAGAAATCGCAGAGCAGCTTGCAAAGCTAAATGTCGACTATATAGAAGCAGGATTTCCGGTTGCCAGTCAAGGTGATTTTGAAGCAGTTCAGGCAATTGCCAGAACAATAAACGGCCCGGTGGTAGCGGGACTCTCTCGTACCAGCTTGAGTGATATTGACAGATGCTACGAAGCTCTAAAAGATGCCGAAAAGAATAGGATTCATGTTTTTATTTCAACTTCCCCAAACCATATGGAACATATGCTCAAAATGACTCAAGAACAGGTTTTGCAAGAAGTTAAGCGAGGAGTATCTAGAGCAAAAGAACTGACTGAAGATGTTGAATTTTCTCCGCAGGATGCAACAAGAACTCCAATGGACTTTATGATGGAAGTCTTAAATCAGGCTATTCAATCTGGCGCAAATTGCCTAAATATTCCCGATACAGTCGGTTACGGTATCCCATGGGATTTCGGAGCATTGATCGCATATATTAAAAAGGAAATTCCGGGCAACTACATTATTTCCACCCACTGTCACAATGATCTTGGGTTGGCTACGGCCAACTCATTGGCCGGAGTAAGTGCCGGAGCGCGTCAAGTTGAAGTCTGTGTAAACGGAATCGGTGAAAGAGCGGGAAATGCCGCTTTAGAAGAAGTAGTGATGGCTATAAAAATAAGACCGGATCAATTCAGCAACATTACCACTCAGATTCGAACAGAAGAAATAGCAAAAGCTTCACGAATGGTTTCAAGATTAACGGGCTATCCCGTTCAATACAATAAGGCCGTCGTGGGTAGAAACGCATTTGCCCACGAATCCGGAATTCATCAACACGGTGTCTTGGAAGAAAGAAGCACCTATGAGATAATCGATGCCACCAGTGTCGGTCAGCAAGGGCGACAAATTGTATTGGGAAAACACTCCGGCCGGCATGCCTTTGTAGATACACTTGAGAAAATGGGGATTAAAATTCAGGGCGATACTTTGAATTCTGCCTTTTCACGTTTCAAAGAACTTGCCGACAGAAAGGTCCAAATAACCGAGGCTGATTTGGAAGCAATCGTCGGAGAAGAGTTAGGCATTCATTCTCAAGATGAGTTTACTCTGGACTCGCTGGAACTAAAAGGAGGAACTGTCGGTATACCGATAGCAAAGGTAACGGTTGTTAATTCAGACCAAAAACTTTCCGCCGAAGCGGAAGGCAACGGTTTAATTGATGCCGCATGCAATGCCATTTCAAATGCGACTCAGATAACGGCCAGGCTAATTGATTTTAACGTTTCATCTGTAACCGGTGGAATTGATGCCTTAGGCGATGTTATTATCCAAATCGAATCTGACGAGATTAAAGTTACCGGAAGAGGAGTATCTACCGATGTAGTAGAAGCATCCGCAAGGGCCTATCTAAATGCCATCAATCGACTGATAAAGATAAAACAGCGAAACGAAATAATTCAAAAAGTATCCGGACCTTAAAAACAACAAATATTTTGAGGCTCGAGATTTAATCGCTTTTTGGAGTTAAACTTAGAACCTGATAGAGGCTAGATGTTTTGTAATTCAAATTTAAATATAAAAGTTTGGCTGTTTTAGGGTTGATGTGTATACCGTCATTTGTTTTCAGCCCCGATAGGTTTAAACTCGAGTGTTACCGGGTCAAGATTATAACTATCACACCAATTTACAAACTGATCATCCCTAAACGGAAACGGCTCTGTATGAACGTATTTACACCAACGTATATAAGCAAAAACATTGCGGGGTGGTGGTACAAGCTTAGGAAACACCTTTGCAAAAGCATTGCGATACTTGATGTGATTGATTAAAGCAACTATATAAAGACCAATCAAACACATTAATAATATCAACATGATAATTGTAACTGGCAAGATAGGTTTTGCAACGAGCTCAATAATGAATACCAGTCCGGGTATGTACATACTGCCAATTAACATTAATAGTTTATAGGTACGTTGCCTTTGCAAATATCTTGCAGCATCGCTTCCGACCATCCATTTTGCCACCGGAAGCTGTTTCGAGTTTTTCATATTATTTTTAATTCCATGATTCTAAAATAAAGCTACATGCGTTTGGGATTAATAAACGGACGGTCACCTCTAAACACCTTGCCCAATCTTGAAGCCTGCTGCAACCTAAATATCATAAGTGGAATAATACATATCCCGACACCGAATAACGCAAGACCGATGTAACGCACAATAATAATGTTTCCGAGTACGACCGCCAAGACAGTCCCCACCAAAAAGCACACAGCAAAAATAGCTGCTGAAGCATGGCCTGCCCCTAATAAATACATCCCTTCAAGCCCATAATTTTGATACATATAGTATGTATTACCCTCGGCCAAGCTCTTTTTATAATAAAGGTTTGCCGATGGGCGTTCAAATATAAATAAATAATGCTTTGATCTCACATCATTTTCATCTTTCTCATTTAGATTATCAGTCATAAATCTACTTCCTTCTCCTTTCTACAACAAATCAAGATCCACCTAGCCGAGAAGAGCTAAAATCGTTCCCGTAAGTGCGACTACAAGTCCGAATCCGCACGTTAAGGCCAGACTCAAAGAATAATTATGGTCTTCCACTCGGTTAGCATGTCCTTGCATATCTTCATCTACACCTACGAGATAAGGGGCAGCAGTCTTTTTATAACGAGCTAATAAATCTATTAAATTTACTCCATTTATCATCCACAAATACATTAATGGGAAAGGCTGATTTACTCTATTGACGGTTAGATATAAAAACCACAAGTCGAAACCTATAATAAAGATCATGAAAATGTAGGTCTTATAATATTTCTTCGGATTTGTAAATAATTTACGAACGTCACTGAAAAAAGTCGCAACCATATCAAGATCCACCTTTTCAATTCTTTACCATTTGCTGAGATAACCATAAGTTTGTAATCGGTGAGTTATCATAAGAATCTCCAATATTACCATTCCTAGACAAAGGCCGATATAAATGTCCCCACAAGTGCAAATATCAATCCACCAAAAATACCCATCACAATACAAAGATTCCATATCTGATATTTTGCTAAATCTGATTCGTCCCACCAATAATTTACGGTAGCACTATAGTGTTTTTTATTATTAATTCGCCAATATTCCATTGTCGCACCAATTAGATAAGGAACAGATATCGTCCACAAAATAATTATACCGTTCAATTGTGTTGACGGATTTAATAATCTTATGAAAACTATGGCATAGACGATCTGCGCAATGAATATGACAATATATTGCCGATAGTATTTCTTTGGGTTAATTACTAGATTGCAAATGTCACTTACAATTATCATAAAATCACCATGCCCATTAGAATCTCGTAACATATTAACCCCCGCAACTATTGAACTATGCCGGGTTTTTGTAACACTAAATTAGTTGAGTAATTTCAAAAAGAAAGGATTAATTTAGATGGGTACAAAGAAATATTCTGAGGAATTCAGAACTAAAGCAATTACCATGGTTATGGATCATTATTCGGATTACACCTCAAAATGGAGTGCAACTTGTTCAATTGCTACAAAGGTCTAAAGTGACTCCTGAAACTTTAAGAAAATGGGTAAAGCAATTTGAGATAGATAACGGAGATAAAACTGGTGTTACTACTGCCGAACAGGAAGAAATCAAAAGATTGAAAAAAGAAGTACTAAAGCTGCAACAAACTCAAGAGATTTTGTTAGCAGCCTCAGCTTTTTTCGCAAAGACCGTGCCAGAGGGTCATTAATAGATATTGTAGCATTTATTGACCAGATGAGAGATAAATGGGGACTCCAGCCGATCTGTACCATTTTAAAGATCGCTCCCAATTGCTACTACAGATATAAACGCAAGATTCCGTCAAATCGTTCAATTTTAGATGAAATACTAAAGGTTGAAATTAGTCGGGTCTACAGGGAGAACTATAGCTGTTATGGCGTAAATAAAATCCCAATTACCTTAAATAAAGAAGGCGTTACGATAGCCAGATGCACGGTAGCCAGATTAATGAGACAGCTTGGCATCGTAGGCAAAAGCAGAGCCCATAAGAAGGTTGTAACAACTAAACAAGATAAAACAAGAATAGCTCTTAGCTGACTTAATAAATCGTGACTTTAAAGCAGTTCGGGTAAATGAAAAATGGTATGGAGATATCACATATGTCATGACCTATTAGGATTTGTCTATGTGGCTTTTGTGCACGACTCATATTCAAGAAAAATAGTGGGGTACAATGTTTCAGACGAAATGACAACTACCCTACCTCTCGTGGCAGTTTCAAATGCAATCAACAGCAGAAATAACAATGGCCACAATATTGAAGGGTTAATCCACCATAGCGATAAGGGCAGCCAGTATGTATCAATACAATACCGGAACTACCTGGACGTTAATTCAGTTGCTGCATCAACTGGCACAACCGGAGATTCTTACGATAATTCCCAGGCGGAATCTCTTAACGGATTATATAAATCAGAGCTTATATGGAATAGATGTTGGAGGGATTTGAAAGAAGTCGAATGGGAAACTTTACTGTATGTAGATTGGTTTAACAATAGAAGAATTCACGGATCAATTGATTATGATACCCCGGTAGAGCACGAACGAAAATATTATGATAAACTAAAATCTACTGAAGAAAAAAGGTGTATCAAAAACCCGGAGTGATTCACCGTCGGAGATTCCTATGATAACTCACCGATTGAAAACTTATGGTCACTGCTAAAAAGAGAGACAGATTACCAAGAGGTTTTTGAAACAATTAAAGAAGCCCGGATGGCAGTATTTTCTTGGCTTAACTGGTACAATAATAAACGAATTCATTCGACGATAGGATATATGACACCGGCCGAATTTGAGATGTTAGAACCAAAGTAAAATTCAATGAGCTATTTTTGTACGACTTTATGGGGCAAGTGCATTTTTACGTTTAACTGTCAGTGTTCTTTTACGCTTAACCTGTGCCAATAATGTCATGGAAGAGAGGAAATCCACGGCGGAAACTAGAGACAGTAAATTAAAGCTGCCATCGTCTTCTAACATCGTAGTTTCCCGCTTCATCCAATCATCACGTAAGAAAAAAATATCGGCGGCGAAAGTTGCGGTAATCAAATATCGGCACCTGGGACTGTATTGACGTTCTCAAACACCTGATACACTGCTTCTTTTGGGGTATCTCTATCAAGTTGAATTACCGGCAAAGTGTAGCTAATGATAAGATGCAAAACCATGGCTGAAAATTCACGATACCGATTTGTGATTTCTTCATCTTTCCCATGAAAGTCTCAATAGCCGTCTCTCCACTTATCAAGGGAAATCGAATCGAAAACAATGTTTAAGGGAAACAAATGCTTTTCGAACTCGCCCTGACGAGTAATTAGATCACCGAGCACTATGCGACCAAAGGCATCCGTAAACCACTTGTCTTCGGGCATTGAGACTGCCGCCTCGGCTCGGTCAATATCGGGGTCAAGGCACCATTCTATGTCTAAATGTAATACCGTTTTGTGTTCTCTTTCTTTCTCGTATGAGTGGGTACGGGTATGTTGCTCCACATAGTACAATATGTACTCGTTAGTCGCTGTTGCCCATCAAGTACAAATTTCTTCGGCTGGTTTTTATCAACAGGCACATTCGTAAAAGTGCGCGACCTACAACGGTTCCCATCACCACCGGTCTCCAGGAACATCACCGCTCCAATAGGATAGGAATTTGTTATACTTGCAATCAGACCGGGAATGTGCTCGTCATCCCAAACCGAACTTCTTTGGAAATCGGGCAGACAAATATTCCCTTTGTTTATTTCTTGCAAAAGTTCGGCCAAACTAGGGT
Source organism: Acidimicrobiales bacterium (assembly GCA_027451605.1). GTDB lineage: Bacteria > Actinomycetota > Acidimicrobiia > Acidimicrobiales > JABEUL01 > JAJZNL01. Next base: position 5,861 of record DAIDJA010000022.1, on the reverse strand, counting down.
CATTGGATTTCGCCATTCCTTTATTCCTACATCATTTCTCGTAAATCCTCCCGAATCACTCCGAATGCACGTTATACTAAATTAATTAAGTAGTATCAGACCACGTCCGATTTTTTATTAAAGTTCTCTAATTTAGTTCTACAATGTCTTATCTAACAATGGTATGACTCCCTACTGTTTTAGTTTTTTGTCAGTATAGTGAATTTCTATAGTATCACCGGGATGAATTTTATAGAGCTTAGATTCGGTACTTGAATACTTCCGAATCTTCTTGAATGCGAATAAAGCCACGGAGGCTATTATCAAGTTGCGGTTTTGATTTCTTAGACCCTTAGCGAACAGAGAACCCGCCGAAAAATATTGAGTAATCTTTTTCAATTTTAATCTTCTCTAACAATTTCCTATTTGCGTCTAATTTCAACGAAAGTAGACTTTAATCTACCACTTTTACGACCCATTAAATAAGCCAAAATAATCAGAACCCCAATTCCCACAATAGATATCGCCCCTGTTTTTCCGGCGCCTTCGGAGTACTGCTTTACGGTTCCTGAGATTTGTTTATCAATGCCTCGAATTTTTGATTCGATATCTTCCAATGTAATCTTTTTTTGCAACTGATCACTCATATTAAAGTTCCATTTTTTTTATTATATTTAGTAAAGAATCAAGGTAGACCCTTGAAATTAACGGTCGAGTTAACCTTTAGATTTGATCGCCTTAGAGATTGCAATCATGCCGAAAATAATCGCCAGAATTAAGGTGGCAAAAAAATCGATCATATAGGGCAGGAAATTAAGATTGCCATGAAATACATGAAACTCTCCCTGCATGAACCGCAAAAGTCCCACAGACACCATTAAAAGACCGAATCCGTAACAAAGCGCTCCTACAACGCCAAAAATAATTTTGCGTTTTAATGCCAAAATCGGGCCGAGAGTCTCCTGTTTGACATAGCTTATTATCAGATCCTTAGTTTCGGTAATTTCGGTCAGGACATTTATCGAGTCCCCCAAACTTATTGATTTTTTAGTCTCTGTATCAGGATTTGGAATTTCGTCACTCATAGAAATAAATATTAACTACCATCAAATTTAGTTCATAATCATTCATAACTTGATTAATTGGCAAAATTCCTACCTATTTAATACCAAATAGGTAGAACTTGCCCTAGCTAATAGTTTGCCCTTTTTGTCGTAGACTCCGGCTTCGACAAAGATTACCTTTTTGCCACCGGAGACAACTGTCGCGTCACAAAAAATATCAATATTATTTTCGATGGGTTTTAACAGAGATATTTTAAGTTCGGCGTTAGCCGCTTTTAATTTGGCCTCCGGGGATGAATTAGTGGCAAAAGTCATTGCACTTGCACCCATAGCGGAATCGACAAAAGCACATACGAATCCGCCTTGCATTATTCCGACCGGATTCAGAAACCGTTCGCTGACGTGCATCATCCATTTTGACTTACCGGGCTCTTTTTTATCCAAACACGTCATTCCGAGGGTCAAATCACACGGCGGCGGCACCTGGGGTTTAATTGTCACATGTAAAGTCTAATATAGGTTAGATTATAAATATCAAAAGGCATATTTGGGATAGTTATGGCCCGTTTCATATATCGACTACCCGATCGTATAGCCATTTTTGCATTATCTTAAATTACTACGATGACACACAAATTCGACAGATCAAACTACCTACTGGCCGGGTTGGACGACCAACAGCTACGCGCTGTAACTACTACCGAAATGCCGCTTATAATTCTTGCCGGCGCCGGTTCGGGCAAGACAACGGTGTTGACAAAGAGAATTGCCTATCAACATATTAAAAATGAAATCTCGGCAGATCGTTCACTAGTATTAACATTCACCAGAAAAGCCGCTTTCGAACTGAAGGAGCGACTTTTTGTCCTGGGTATCAGGTCAAGTCTAAGCGTCGGAACCTTCCATTCCATTGCGCTTGCAGAACTGATCAAATATCGACGGATACATCAACGACCCGATCTTAAAATAGTTGAAGACAAAGCTGTACTGCTCAAAGAAGTTATGGAGTCAATGAAACTCCCCTACCCAACGCTTAAGTATCTAGTCGAAAATATTAATCCCACTTTAAACTCAATTCATCTAGCCAAGGTTAGCTCCCAGGGAGAAGTTATTAAAGAATTTTTGGAACAGTATAATACTTTAAAACTTGATTCTGACCTATTATGGAAAATTTATTCTGCCTATGAGTCCAAAAAACAGAAGCGATATTTAATTGAAATTGATGACATCATTCCTTCTCTGATGAATGTTTTAAACAGGGATTGGAAATCCCTTGAAGACTTTCACTTTAGATTCAGATATATATTTGTTGACGAATTTCAGGATATAAATACTCAGCAATACGCTTTATTAAAACTTGCCCTGAAAGATCGGGATTCATTATGTGCAGTTGGGGATGCCAATCAATCAATCTATCAATTTAACGGATCGGATCCCGACTTAATATTTAAATTGATAGGCGAGAAGAAGGCAAATGTGGTTTACCTTACCAATAACTACCGATCAAACAGTCAGATTGCAAGTAATTCTCTTAAGTTCCTAAATAAATTTGTCAAAGATAAAATTTCCTCAACGGCTCAATGGGATACACTTACCAACTGCACTCATGTTCTCCACACCGCAGATGATATCGATGAGATGTATACCGTGTCGGCATTGATTAAATCCAAACATATTCAAGGAATAGACTATTCTGAAATCGCCGTTTTAGCCAGAACCAATAATCAGATTGACATTCTGCGACAATTTTTGGCAAAGAAAAATATACCGCTGAATCATAAATCCACAGCTTTCAACCTAAAGCTATTCGTCTCCAAAAATGTTAACCAATATGATTCAGCGTCACCGGTTAAGTCATTAATTGTCGATATAGACGAATTGGTGGGCGATGAAAACCTCAATAAAGAAATTCTTGAGAAATTGAAGGCTGTGAATGAATTGGCCAAGATGGCCCTTGCCACGGATCAAAATATGAACTACGGTGAATTTCTCAAATGGTCCAAAATTGAAGTGTTGCAGCATTTAAAGTCAGAAAACGGGGTAACCCTGGGAACGTTTCATTCGGTAAAGGGACTCGAATTTGATACCGTAATACTAATCGGAGTTGAAGACACTCTAGTGCCATTTTATCGTAGTTCACAAATAAAAAGACAAACCAAAAACGGCACTTCGGATCCATTAAAAGAAGAGATTAATTTATTTTATGTGGCAATAACGCGTGCAAAATCCGAACTGTTTATAACTTGGGCCAAAAATAGAATGGTGAATTCAAAGCTGGAGAAACGGAAAATATCCCCATTCCTAAAAGATTTTAATGCCACGGATAACAGTGATATCCCTAATGATGCCCTGGAAAATATAAAGCAATTAAAAAATATCTTGCGGGATCAAAAACCTCAGCTGTCAGTTTCGTCTTCTGACAAATCTAAAGCATCACTTCTGCATAGGTTTAGGATGCAATATGCAGAGAGCCTGGAATTGGATTATCGAAAAATACTTACGGATCCCGAAATCGCTCTTTTGATAAAAACCAACCCAAAGACCCTGAAAGGGGTTCAGGCTATCATACATTATCCGTTCAATCAAGGTGAGATAAAATCAATCCGCGCAATACTGCAGAGTGAACCGGTTTCAACGATAACTCCACTCTTTGGTCAATGACTATATCAGTCAAAAGCCTTTTGCATAATTTCTTTTTGTTCGAGAGTATGAATCGCCGCACTGCCGGTTGCCGGTGATCCCGAACCGATCCTGGAAACTTTATCAAATTGATAGGAGTTTCCGATTAGGTCCAAAATTCTCGGCGTACAGTAGGGTAAAGTACCCATATTGTCAGGCTCATCTTGAACAAAAACAACCTTTGTTAAAGATATAAGTTTACCTAAAAGTTCTGTCAAATCCTTCCTCGGGAACGGATACAGCCTTTCTAGGCGGATAATCGCAGTTGGTTGTTTTAGGTTACCGTCTTTTAATAATGCATCTCTTTGTTGTATCAACTCATAAGCTATCTTTCCGGAGCAAATAATAAGTTTATTGACGTCTTTATAATCCAAATTATTTTCTGCGGCACTAAAAGTCGGATCTTCTAAGATCGGCCTAAACAATCCCTGAGTAAATTCACTGATCTGAGACCTAGCCTGTTTTGCTCTCAACAGGGACTTGGGAGCTGCAACGATTAGAGGCTTTGTAGAATAACGAGCCTGATATCTTAGAAGGTGGAATAGCTGTGCTGAAGTAGTCGGTTGTGCAACGATAATATTTCCACCGGCAGATAACGCCAAAAATCTCTCCAACCGCGAAGAAGAGTGCTCCGGACCCTGACCTTCGTATCCGTGAGGTAACAATAGCGTTAAGTTGGAAAGCTGATCCCATTTATCTTCTGCGGCTACTATAAAATTATCTATTACTATCTGTGCACCATTGGCAAAATCTCCAAATTGAGCTTCCCATAGCACCAAAGTGTCTTTTGTGGAAAGTGAATAACCGTAGTCAAAAGCCAAGACAGCATATTCGCTTAGAGGCGAATCATAGATTTGAGTTTTTGCGGTATCGGTAGCTACTTCAGACAAGGGGTAATAGTCACTATTATTGGTAACGTCAACCCAAACTCCGTGTCTGTGGCTGAATGTGCCTCGTCTGGAATCCTGACCTGACAGTCGTATATTGACTCCCTCTAAATTCAAACTGGCATAGGCGGCAAGTTCTCCCATCGCCCAGTCCATCTCACCATCGGCGAGTAATTTCTTCTTAGCGTCTATCTGTCTAAGTAGCTTTGGATGAATGTTAAAGCTTTCCGGTACCGCATAGATCCTGTCGTTAATTAAATCTAACTGTTCTGTGGATATGGAAGTTTCTTTAGGCTCAGGCTCAATGGGCGGCTTTGGAAGTGGAATGCTATCGGGAACTTTATTTTCGAGCTTCCTAGTGGCATCAAGAGCTATTTGCAGTTTGTCCTGAAACTCCTTCAATTTGGCTTCAGCTTGATCCAAGGTAATCTCTTCTCTTCGCATAAGGAGTTCAGTGTATTGTTTACGTACGGTTCTAATATTGTCAATCTTCTCATACATCAAAGGGTGAGTATAACTGGGATCGTCACCTTCATTATGTCCGTGTAAACGATAGCAAACCAGATCAATCACGATATCTTTTTTAAAGAGTCTTCGATATTCTGAAGCAAGCAGAGCCGCGATATAACAACTGTCAGGATTATCGGCATTTACATGAATTATCGGTGCATCGAAAGCTTTAGCAATGTCGGTACTGTAATACGTACTTCTGCCGTCGTATGGGGAGGTTGTAAATCCGATCTGGTTGTTAATTACAATATGGATCGTACCGTCAGTTCCGTATCCTCTAAGTTTGGCTAAGTTAAACGTCTCATAGACGACTCCTTGACCACTCATCGCCGCATCGCCATGAAGTAGGATTCCGACCGCCTTCTGATCATCTGTTTTATGGAAGTCCAAAATTCCTCTGACATAGCCCAAAGCGACAGGAGAAGCTGATTCCAAATGGGAGGGGTTGCTCACTAACTGTATGTCCAGTTCCTTACCTGCGATCGTCTTAAAGGTTCCGTGCGCTCCTTTATGATATTTTACGTCTCCGGAACCTTGCACGCTATTAGGATCGATCAGACCTTCAAACTGTTTGAACAGATCCTCATATGACTTTCCTGCGATATTTACCAGAAAATTAAGTCGACCTCGATGAGCCATACCGAATACTGCGGTTGTATTTTCTTCGAAAAGCTTTGAATTTAAGATCCTGTCAATTATAACGATCGCAGACTCTGCGCCCTCTAACCCAAATCTCTTTTGT
>DAIDJA010000021.1 GCA_027451605.1 Acidimicrobiales bacterium | reverse complement strand
TTGGATTTTAGGTATTACGGTTTTGTCATAACCGAAAAATCCTTCAAAGACAGGCTCACCGTTTCTGAGGCGTCTACCAAGGTTTCCGGCGATTTCAGTTTTAATCGAGCGGGAAACATATCCGCTCTGTTTAAGTTTTAGAAGAGTATCGATCTTCGAAACGGCCTCTTCGTTAAAAATTTTACTACTCAATTTACTTCCAATTCAATTTACTTCCAATTCAATTTCTAGCAGATTGTTAACTGAAACTTGATTAAAGTCGGTGTTAAATTTAATCAATAAAACTGGCTTATTCAAAACAGAATTTCTGTGTTTAAAGCCCTTAACAGTTTTATTGATAATCTTACTTAACTTTAGGGCGAATTTTGCATCCCGTAGGCCAATTATAAACAATCGGCGTATTCGTATACATAAAAGCCTGATTTCACCCTATTCGACCTTGTTTGAGGTAAAAATTTAGTCGTATATATATAACGAGATATATTTAAACAACATTAATTAACTGAAAGCAATATTTGATCATTAACACTTAATCTATATATGCCTTATCTACATGCTTTGAGTGGACCTAATTAATTTGATGATTTTATGGGTAGGTGTAGTTTGAACTGCGGAAATTGATACTGCGGAAATTGATACTGCGGTAATTGTCACTATCATAATTGGTATTGGGACAAATGTAATAGATATGACTAATTTTCCATCGATATTATCGTAATAAAAGATACTTAAAATATCAATCCAATTGTTAATCAGATAAGGCAAAATCCGTCTTCTTTATCTTTAACTGAATTGCTGCCTAGCTTAACCTGTAACCGTTAATTTTTCCGACACGCTGAAAATGTTTTATTTGGCGTTAAAAATGCGCTAAGGTATTTAGTTGGTGACTACGACAAATACTAACTCTGACAACAACTCAATTACCGCCGTTGAGATTGGAAAACCAAGAGGCGGTCCTAAAGTTAGGACTTTAAGGAAAGATAAGTGGTGGATCCAGCCTCTTTTAACTACGATTGGATTGTCTCTTTTCGTCTTATACGGAATTTGGGCTGCATTGAGAAACGGCGATTATTTTGCCGGACTATTAAGTGGTACGAGTGCAAGGAACTATCTTTCACCCTTTTACTCTCCTTGCGTTACCCATGGCTGTCAATATACAACAGTACCCATAATAGGAACCTGGTATAACATATCACCTGCAATAGTTATTCTTATTTTTCCGATGGGTTTCAGAATGTCCTGCTACTACTATAGGAAAGCTTATTACCGATCATTTTGGTTTTCACCGCCCGCATGTGCCGTAACGGAGCCTCACAAAAAGTACAGTGGCGAACGTAAATTCCCCCTTATCATAAACAACATTCACAGATATTTCTGGTATGCAGCGGTTGTGTTTGCGGCAATTTTGACAATTGACGCAGTGAATGCGTTCCGTTTCCCCAACGGACAGATTGGTATGGGGTTGGGAACTCTGGTATTTATTATAAATGCGGTATTAATTTGGCTGTATACGCTTTCATGCCATTCCTGCAGACATTTGACCGGAGGAAGAGTAAATCTGTTCTCTAAGGCCCCTATTCGCCTTTGGTTCTGGAAAAAAGTTTCGGTAATAAATCCTCATCACCAGTTATATGCTTGGCTTTCTTTAATTTGGATCGCGTTTACAGATTTTTATGTATATATGGTGTCATCAGGTATGATTCATGATCCGAGGTTTTTCTAATGTCTGACGAGCTAAACGAGATTCATTCGCACGATGTGGTTATCATTGGAGCCGGAGGTGCCGGTTTAAGGGCCGCAATTGAAGCCAGAAGTCTTGGGGCTTCGGTAGCGGTTGTATGTAAATCACTTTTCGGTAAGGCACACACTGTAATGGCCGAAGGCGGTATGGCCGCAGCTATGGGTAATGTTTGGAAAGAAGATAACTGGAGGGTGCATTTCCGCGATACCATGCGGGGCGGTAAAATGCTAAATAACTATCGGATGGCAGAACTTCATGCCAAAGAGGCTCCCGATAGGGTTTATGAACTTGAAGAATGGGGAGCGCTCTTTGACAGAACCAAAGACGGTTTAATTTTACAGAGAGACTTCGGAGGTCACAAGTATGCTAGGTTGGCACACGTTGGAGACAGAACCGGACTTGAACTTATAAGAACCCTGCAGCAAAAAGCAACTTCAATGGACATAGACGTTTATATGGAGTGTAAGATCGTAAAGCTTCTGAAGGACTCAAGCGGTGCCGTAACAGGTGCTTTAGGATTTTGGCGAAATACCGGTGAATTTGTTCTGTTTAAAGGAAAATCTTTTATATTGGCATCCGGGGGAATCGGAAAGTCCTGGAAGTTTACTTCAAATTCATGGGAGTCAACCGGAGACGGTCATGCCTTAGCCGTAAGAGCCGGAGCCGATCTAATTGACATGGAGTTTGTGCAGTTTCACCCGACCGGCATGGTTTGGCCCCTTTCGGTAAGAGGACTTTTGGTAACCGAAGGAGTTCGGGGTGACGGTGGGGTATTAAGGAACTCCGAGAACAAGAGATTTATGTTCAACTACATCCCGGAGATGTTTGCCAAAGAAACCGCGGACACCGAAGAAGAAGGTGACAGGTGGTATGAAGACAAATCCAATAATCGAAGACCTCCTGAACTTTTGCCCAGAGACGAGGTGGCACGTTCAATTAATTCGGAGGTTAAAGCGGGTCGCGGAAGTCCCCATGGTGGTGTATTTTTGGACATAGCTTCGAGAAGATCACCGGAATACATTAAACGAAGACTTCCCTCCATGTATCATCAATTCAAGGAACTGGCAGATGTTGATATTACGGCCACCCCAATGGAAGTGGGTCCGACTTGTCACTATGCTATGGGCGGAGTTAGAGTCGATGCCGATACTGCCGCTTCTACTATAGATGGTCTTTTTGCAGCAGGCGAAGTCGCCGGAGGTATGCATGGTTCCAACAGGCTGGGAGGAAACTCACTTTCGGATTTGGTGGTGTTCGGAAAAAGAGCCGGAGAGTATGCAGCCAAGAGGGCATTGGGAATGACCAAAGATGTAGAGGTTGATCAGGCCGAAGTAAGAGATGCAATTAATGAGGCATTGGCACCTTTTAACAGATCCCAAGGTGACAACCCGTATAAGATTCAACAGGAGATTCAAGATACCATGCAGTCTTTGGTGGGTATTATTCGAAATCAACAGGAATTGGAGCAGGCGCAGGTTGAAATTGACAAGCTTAAACAAAGAGTTAATCAGGCCGGTGCTTCAGTTTCTACCAGAAGATTTAATTCGGCGTGGCATACCGCACTGGATCTAATCTCCATGATTACGGTATCTGAATCTGTTGCAAAAGCCGCCCTGCTTCGAAAAGAAAGCAGAGGAGGTCATACCCGTGAGGACTTCCCCAAAGCGGACCCTGAGTTTGGAAAGATTAACCACGTCGTAAGGATAGTAAACAACGAAATGACTGTTACTCCCGAGCCGCTGCCACAGATGACAGACGAGCTGGCGGAGATTTTTAAAGACGATGTCAAATAATTTTCTAAAGGCGCGTAATTTTTTAAGGAGACTAAATGGCAGACCTTAACGTTAAACTGTGGCGAGGGGATGAAAACGGGGGTGAGTTGGTTGACTACAATATCGAAGCTCAAGACGGAGAAGTTGTCTTAGACGTTGTTCACCGAATTCAGGCTACACAAGCTCCGGATCTAGCGGTCAGGTGGAACTGCAAAGCCGGCAAGTGTGGCTCATGTTCTGCTGAGATAAACGGTAAGCCGTCATTAATGTGCATGACGAGAACCTCAGTTTTTGAACCCGGAGAAACAATTACAATTACTCCGATGAAGACGTTCCCTATCATTAGGGATTTGGTTACTGACGTATCTTTTAACTTTAAGATGCTAAAAAGGGTTCCCGCTCTTAAACCTAAGCCCAGAGAAGCCGACGGCACTTATCGCATGTATCAAGAGGATATTGAGCGGGGTCAAGAGTTCAGAAAGTGCATTGAGTGTTTTCTGTGTCAAAATGTTTGTCACGTTATCAGGGACCATGAAGAGAACAAGACCAATTATGCCGGTCCACGTCTATTTATAAGATATGCGGATCTTGAAATGCACCCATTGGATACCAATGACCGGCTTTCTTTACTTCAGGACAAGATGGGTCTTGGCATGTGTAACATAACCAAGTGCTGTACCGAGGTTTGTCCGGAACACATCCATATTACGGACAATGCCATAATTCCTTTGAAGGAACGAGTTGTGGGCGACAGATATGATCCACTGGTATGGTTGGGCAAAAAGATCTTTAGAAAATCCAAAGCCAAAACAACGGTAACAGAATAAAAATTAGGGCGACTGTTAAAGTCAACCGGTAGCACCGGTTTAGAACTTAAGCTAAAATTAAACTGTCATGAAAGCCCCTTTTTTGTCAGATCAATGGTTTGAACTCGTATCAAGAGAAACCAAACCCGATTCCAGTGGGGAATATTTTAGGATCGGATTTATTATCAAAAATTCTCCATATGGTGACATTGCCTATCAGGTCGGTCTCAAATTGGATGAAATAGATGATTCACCCGATAGCCAATCGGAGAAATTCTATATTAGAAGGACTACTCAGGACCTGTCAATTCCCAATTTAATGATGGATTATTTAGTGGCGGACAAGATTTTTTGCGGACTAAGTTCTATCGCAGCAGAGATCGCCCACGGCGAAATTAGGCTTTATGGTAACGTCACAAAACTTACAGATTTAAATTACCTGCCTTTTGACTTTGAAGGCCTGGGAAAACTTATTGAGTCGGTTACCGAGTTGCAAGATCGGCAACACGATCTATTTATTAATCCGCACAACAGCGACGGTGAAGTAGATTTAACTAAAAAAACAGTATCTCCAGTCGGCAATATTTCTTCCGAAATTAAAGGAATTTCGGAAGGGCAAACTTCTGAATACACCGGGTTGAAATCCGAACATTTAGGTAATTTGGAAACGGGACAGGTTCTGTCTGAATCTGCTGCTTTAAAAGAAATCGATTCCGAAATTAATAACCTGACCCCACCGAACACCAATTTAAATCCACATTTAGCTACTACTGGCAATGACATGCCACAGGTCGAATCGATAACGATAGATACGGGCTCTGATAACAACACCTCTCAAAGTAAAAACACCGGTTTTAGTAACAGTCAGAGCAATAAATACAATAACGCCGAAACTCACAACAGTCAAAATACAAGTCAAATCCCGAGTCAAAATTTGGAGAATGAAATGGAAATATTGTCATCCAGGATACTTTTAAGACCGTCAAATCTGCAGAGGTCAATAAAATTCTACAGAGACGACTTGGGCTTGGCGGTATTCAGAGAGTTTGGCGAAGGCGATACATACGGGATAGTTTTCTATCTCGGTGGTGGATTTTTGGAAGTATCCGGGACGGGGTCCATTGCAGATCCTTCAATATCAATATGGCTGCAGGTTCGAGACATTAAAGCCGCCGCAGAGCAGCTTAAGTCTAATAATATATTAATTACCAAAGGTCCCACTTTAGAACCGTGGGGATTGATAGAGATGTGGGTATCGGACCCCGACGGTGTCCGCCTTTATTTTGTCGAGGTCCCCGATGATCATCCGCTCAGAGTTCGCAAGCCCGAAAATACATAAGTTATCTGTACTTTGATTTGAATAAAGATATAAATCGTTGCCGACCGGGTCGTGACTATGAGGCAAATTGGACTTTTCTAAAGATTGCAGCTGACGCCGTTGAAGCCGTGGTTGCAGTACCCGTAAGGATTTTTTATAAGGTATTGCTGATGATATTCTTCAGCATAATAAAACTCCCCCCTGGGCTCGATTACCGTCACAACTTCTCGCTTCTTGGCCTGCTTTAGGGTGTCGTTATACATGTTTAAGGCATCTTCCATTTGAATCTTTTCCTCATTGGTTTCATAAGTCAAAAGACTCCGATATTGAGTTCCGATGTCGTTGCCCTGTCGGTTCAGCTGAGTGGGGTCGTGCATCTCAAAAAAAAGCTTTAAAATTGATTTTAAAGCCAATAGTTGTGGAAAGTAGACAATTAAAACTGCCTCGGCGTGGCCGGTACTACCCGTACAAACCTCTTCATAGGTCGGATTTTTGACAGTTCCTCCGCTATATCCCACGGCGGTAATATATATCCCGTCCAGTTTATAAAAGATTTTTTCGGCACCCCAGAAGCATCCCATGCCCAGAACGATTTGTCTGGTTTCGGGAGGAAAGGGCGGGAAAAGGCTGTTTTGAGTTACTAAATGAGTTGCTTGATCTAGTAAGCGTCTATCTGATCCTTCGATGGGGGATTTGTTGAAAAGTTTCATTTGTTCGTTCTTAATATAGGGTCAACCTATATTATAGATACGAAACAACGATTCTAGACGTTTAGCAGATCTCTGGCTCCGGTATCTGAAGACGGATGGCGCAGTTTTGACATTGCTCTGGCTTCAATCTGTCTTATTCTCTCACGGGTAAGTCCGAATTCTATGCCAACTTCCTCAAGGGTTCTGGGTTCTCCTCGATCAAGTCCAAAACGCTTATGCAAGATATCTTTTTCTCGCTGCTCTAATGGCTCAAGAAGCTTGGCAATCTCATGCGGTAAAAGGGCGGTAACTGCATTTTCAAAAGGAGATTCCGCTCCGCGGTCTTCCACAACGTCCCCAAGTTCGGCATCCCCGTCCTCCCTCAAGGGTTCAGACAATGACAAAGGTTCAGACTTGAATCTTAGAGCTTCGATTAGTTTGTCTTCGGGAAGCTCAACCTCTTTGCCCAACTCGTCCAAAGTTGGGGCACGCCCCAATTTGTGTTCAAGACGTGCCTGAGCCTTTTGAACTCTGGCAAGGGTATCTCCGGCGTGCACGGGAAGCCTAATGGTACGACCCGTATTTGCTATTCCTCTGGTAATAGCCTGGCGAATCCACCAGGTGGCATATGTGGAAAATTTGAATCCCTTTCTCCAGTCAAATTTTTCAACGGCATGCATTAAACCAAGGTTGCCCTCTTGAATCAGATCCAAAAGAGGGAGACCTGAAGCCTGATATTTTTTGGCTATGGAAACTACGAGTCTCAGGTTAGACTGTACAAAAGCCTGCTGAGCTTCCTGACCCCGTCTGGATTCTCGCATCAGCTCCCGACGCCTTTTGTCAGTTAATCCCTTCCCTTTTTTGACCAGTTCGGCATCGGCCTTAAGACCTACTTCAATTTGCTTGGCGAGGTAAACTTCATCATCTTTTGACAACAGAGGGTATTGTCCAATATCGGTAAGGTACAGTCGTACAAGATCTTCGTCATCCCTATCGACCCTGTCTTTTGGCACTTAAATCTTTCCCTCCAACTTGATGAAATTATTATGACTGTTAAGAATGCTAGTTAAAAAGTATTATTTAAAGTTCAACTAAAATTTTAATTGACTTTTTACCTATTGGCACGTTTTGATACGCAGCAAATTAATATTTTAGTCTACCCAGAGTGGTCAAATGCACTTTTTGTCCAATATTGGTTAATTAGTTGCCATATCTCGGCATTTTCAAAGTCAGTTGAAAAATCTCAATACATTGGTTAAAATGGATGGGTAAAGATAAATTGTAACTTTTCAATGTATTATTTTCACAATACTTGACCCTCCGGCAATTGATTCGGCTATGAAGTCGAGGTATGTTAGATAAGAATTTAGTTTTCGGTTGTTTCTATTGGACATTTGGAATTTGAAAATAGTTTTAAATAAATCTACTTAAAAAGTCAAGTAATCTATAGAGTCTTTTAGCTGATTGAATTTATAAGAAAACATTAGTTAAACGGAGGCATCTGAGCAAAGATGTTTTCGTGGGACATCCCCGGCGGAGGAGATAATTCCAATCTGAAAATTAAAATCCGATTTATAATACGGCAGATATAAAAGATAAATGACGAAAACTAAATGCAAAATATTTTTTGTCATAGGTATAACCGAACGGTAAAAGAAAAATAACCGGAAAATATATAGCTTAAGTCGCGCTGACCACATGATTTCAAAAGCAGTTAGAAAAATAAAAAGATTTAATAGGATACCGACGGCCAAAGAATTAAAAATTATTTCGAAAAATAATTTAAATTGCGATTCGATCACATTCTCCGGGTCAGATTCAGGGTTAAAACATTCGGGTACGAACACAGTGTTAACCCGAAAACACCTTTTGAAATTTACTGCACTTCTATCGCTATTTTTCTTCTTGATTGCAGTTGTATTTGGGTATAATGGCGGGAGTTTAAGCTACGTCAATAATGAGTTCCCAAACGGCGGAACTTATCTTTCAGCTTTAGTTAAAGCTACAGACTCAACTCAAAGCAGTGAGACTTCGACAAGCTCTGATACTACATCGTCTACTTTACCGGTTCTGAATGGGAAATCGATAATTGGGTCTCTGCTTCCCGGTCAAACAACAACTTCGCCCACAACCCCCGGATCTTCGGGAACCACTACAACAACTTCATTACCCCAAAACCAGATCGATTCAATCGCTTTACAGATCTATACCGATAACGAGAACTTGATAAAGACCTCCGAAGCATATGACCAGGAGAAGTTAAAGTTAAAATTCGAACAGTTTGCCATAGATATTAAATATCAAAATATCAAAAATGAAATCTCCACTGTTAATGCCGCAAAGGCAAATTTGCGCCAAGCTGCGATTCAGGGAGCCATTCTTGAACTCACGGGGGATAATTCGGAGCTACAGGCACTCAAAGGGATTACAAGTTTAAATTCCGAAATTAAAAATCAATTTTCAAATCTGGTGGTAAGTAACTTATTCACCAAGATGAAGGTCTATGAAAATTTGCTTTCTCATGAAAATGATCAACTTCTTGGTCTGAACAATCTCAAAACGGTTGATTCGTTGACGTTACTGAACCTCAGTCAGGAACAGACTCAGGCGATTCAGCAGGTTAGCAAGGATCAGGCACTTTTGGATTCGGCGGGATCGTCCCTTGGGGCGATACTTACATTAGTTCAGCAATATCAGTTTGGTAATTTTTTGACACCTCAGCAGTCTCAACAAATTACGGCCTACGAGCAGACAATTGCCAATCAAAAGACTCCTCCGACAAATGCTACCCCAAATGAGTTGGCGGTATATTATGCCGAACAGAAGTTGGGACTTCCTTATATTTGGGGCGGAGCCGGACCTTTTGGCTATGACTGTTCGGGTCTCACTATGACCGCATGGGGACAAGCCGGAGTCCCTCTGATCCATTCTGCCGCTGTACAGTATCAGGAGGTGGATCATATTCCCCTCTGGGATCTGCAGCCCGGAGATCTTTTGTTTTATGATTTTTCGGGATCCAATAATCCGGCCAATATAGATCATGTTGTAATGTATATCGGCAATAACCTTGTGGTACAGGCGGCCTACACCGGTACTACAATCATGATATCTCCGGTTTGGACCAACGACTTAATAGGAGCGGGTCGTCCTGTCTACCCGAATATGCCACCACCACCTGCACCAACCGCAACTCCGCCACCAAATGTGACAGCTCCCACATTTGCACCCTAACCGAAAATCTTGGCGATATCTTGTTCGCAGGCTTAAATTAAATTGGATCTTCACGCTTTAGTGGGAAATTAGGATATAAATCTACCCATTATTTCATTCCCCACTAAAATGAGATGAACCGCTATAAACACAATTTAAAACCGTCCTTCATTAACTCAATTTACGTAACCTTTCGATTATTCTTATTGTTGACTACCGCCAAGCCAAGCGGTTCCGGACCAACATGTAATATCTTGCTTAACGTTAATGTATTTTTATGACTTTGCTTAAATTCAGCAAGCGAACTACTCGAAAATAAAGTGACGTAGATGGTTTTATTATTGTTGATCGAAACCGATATCGGATTTCCACTGATATTCAGGTTAGCAGTAGCAGTTAACTGCTTTAAGTTTATCTGCGTGACAGATGAAGAACCAAAATTCGCAACGTAAGCAAATCTATCGTTTCTGCTTATTGCTATACCCATTGGATGTAAACCAACAACTATTCCGGGAAGCACCTGCATGTTCTTTAGATCAATTGGGGTAACTTGATTTGAACCAAAGTTGGTGACAAGTGCAAGTTTTCCATTGTTAGTAACTGAAATGTCAGCCGGAGTCCTTATGTTTGTTATTGGACTTTCGGCTGTTAACGTCTTGAGATTAATCGGAGTAATCTCATCTGAGCCAGAATCGCAAACATAGGCAATTTGATTTTGACGGGAAATTGCAATGCCCAGCGGAGTTGAACCGACTTTAATTGGAGGGAGAGCAGTTAATGAATTAAGGTCAATTGGCGTAACTTCATCAGCCCCGGTATCTGTCACAAGTGCATATCTGTGCTTATGATATGAGCCTACCGCAGCTTCTGTCGGCTTAGAACCAACCGGAATCGACTTAATTTCAGTTCCATTCTTAATAATGAGTGCTTGATTATTAGTGGTATCAATTGCAATAAACTCATTACTTATGATTTGCTCAAGAGATGTAATTGATCCGTGGTTAGCTATAGCAAGTGGCTGTACCGCACCAGTTGTTGTATCTACCTCTTCTATCGTACCGTTAGATAAATCAGAGACATAAACGGAAGGACTTACCATTTTAGGAGCTTTTAACGGAAGAGTTGAACTGGCAAAAACATTACCCGGAGGATCTGCATTCTCAACTATAGTAACAATACTTAGATAGCTTAGACAATTCGTATATTCGGGATATAAGCTACAGTAACCGCTGGGCGTTTGACATACTCCACCATTAATAATGTTGCAAAAGTCCGTAATGTATTCCAATCCTGAATAATTTGACGGGAAAAGAGCAGTCAAATCATTGAGTTGCTGCCAATAAAAAGACCAAGCAGAATCAGCTGATATACCGATTGGATATGCCTCAGAAGTAATACCAGCATTTAAGGAATTATAGTCAGCCGTATTAATTGCCTGTTGACTGAGTTGTGCCCATCCCGTAGCATCTCCTGGGTAGTAGATCTGGGGCAAAGATATCATCTCGCCAGAAAGTGAAAGTTCTTCCAAACCTAAACTTGTCCAACCTGCACTGTTTGAACAGCCAGATAGAATGCAACCATCACTCGCCCCAAAAAAATCTGGCGCCGTTTGTATCATATTCATTGCAGCAAAACCTGCTTGTACCCCTTGGAACCAACTATCGGCAGCAATAAAACTTGAATAGCCCGGTTCAATGTCGTCGCCTATACCAAAGGTAACTATACCTTCCGGAGCAACTCCTTTGGTTAGATATGCGTACCCATTTAAAGTTTGATTTAGAGCCTGGCTTATTAGCTCATAGCCCAAATTATAGTCATCAGTCTGATAGCTACTACTTATTATCGTTGAACCTACCGTGCCAACCGGATTTTCCAAAAGATCATTTGAAACTACTATATCAATTTTCGCATCAGGGAGATATCCGCCTTGAGCGTATAGATTTTCGGCACACTGTTCATATCCGGCAGCAAATGATGAAGTATACTGCGCGATATTAGAGAATGAGTATGGATGATCAGGGAGACCTATTGTCAGAGTTCCGTCATTATTTGGAGACGGTGATGAAAATAGGTTATGTTCTTCTCCACCAAAATCTAACGCCATAACGCTGTTACCCGTGCCTACTTCATCAAGATAGGCTTCTTGACATCCTTGATAAGCTTCAGCAAAAAAATTAGGCTGAATCTGATCAGATGGTATCGTTACATAAAAACCAAGAGAAGTCTGCGGAATCGGAGAAGTCGGATTAGAACTCGGATTGTGAAGTGCGGCTTGCTGACATGAAGTTCAAATTCCGATTAATATGACGGCAAATATGAATAGTTTGATTTTATTTAACATGATTTAACCCCACCTAAAATATCAAGAAATAAATTTGCCCAGCGGAATACTGAAATAATACGTAGCAGCAGGACCTGATATCGGTTGCAAAGTTAATATATCTCCGTTTGGATTAATGGAAACAATCTTTAACGGAGGAGTCCTGACATTGAGAT